>CALCQB010000179.1 GCA_937897535.1 uncultured Novosphingobium sp.
CCCCGAGGCGCTGGTTGAATCTGCGCTCGATCACATCAAGCTGCTGCAGGACCACGATTTCCACGAATACAAGGTCGCGGTGAAGGCCAGCGACGTGTTCCTCGCGGTCGCGGCCTACATGGGCCTCGCCGAAGCGGTCGATTGCCCGCTGCACCTGGGGATCACCGAGGCCGGCGGGCTGATCGGCGGAACGGTCAAGTCGAGCATCGGGATGGGCAACCTGCTGTGGGCCGGGATCGGTGACACGATCCGGGTCAGCCTCTCGGCCGAGCCGGAAGAGGAAGTGCGGGTCGGCTACGAAATCCTCAAGTCGCTCGGCCTGCGAACCCGCGGCGTGCGGGTGGTATCCTGCCCCAGCTGCGCCCGGCAAGGCTTCGACGTGATCCGCACGGTCGAGAAGCTGGAAGTTGCGCTGGGCCACATCAAGACCCCGATGTCGGTCTCGGTGCTCGGCTGCGTGGTCAACGGCCCCGGCGAGGCGCGGGAGACCGATATCGGCATCACCGGCGGCGGCAACGGCAAGCACATGGTCTATCTTTCGGGGGTGACCGACCACCACGTCCAGGATGCCGAGATGATCGCCCATATCGTCGAGCTGGTCGAAGCCAAGGCCGCCGAAATCGAGGCCGGGCACTCGGTGAGCATGGATGTGACCCACGGAAAAGCGGCCTAAGCAAACGGTAATACCTTCGCGCTAGGCTGCGCGGCGCTATGAACCGTGTTCCGATCATCGCCTTGTCCGCTGTCGGCATCATGAGCATTGCCGCCGCTTTCCTCGCGCCGACGCCGAGCGAGGCCCCCAAGGCCCCGGTCGCCAAGGCCAAGCCGGCCGGGGCCGAGGATGACCGGGTCCTGACCCTCAACCGCGACGGATCGGGCCAGTTCACCCTGCGCGCCACGGTCAACGGCAGCAACGAGGTGGAATTCCTGGTCGATACCGGGGCCGACATGCTCGCGCTGACCGTCGAAGAGGCTGAGGCGATGGGGATCATGCCTTCGGACGAGGATTTCCAGCCGTCTATGCAGACCGCGTCGGGGGTCGGCTATGGCGCGCCGGTGACGCTCGACGAGGTCGAGATCGCCGGCCAGCGGCTGCACGATGTCGATGCGGTGGTGGTCAAGGATCTGGCCACCAACCTGCTCGGCCAGTCGGTGCTGCGCGAACTCGGCTCGGTCGAGCTCAAGGGCGACAAGATGGTGATCAAACCGAAGTGACGCCATCGGCAAGCTCGGCTAGGGGCAGGCCATGACACTTTCGATCCGCCCCGCCACGCCGTCCGACCTGTCGCTGATTGCCCAATTGATCCGCGATCTTGCCGCCTACGAACGCCTCGCCGACGAAGTCCGCTTCGATCCGGCGGTGCTGGGCGCCAAGCTGTTCGGCCCGCGCCCCTATGCCGAAGTCGTGATCGGCGAAGTCGACGGCGCGCCCCAGGGCTTTGCGCTGTTTTTCCATAACTTCTCGACCTTCGAGGGCCGCCCGGGGATCTATCTGGAAGACCTGTTCGTCCGGCCCGAAGCGCGCGGTTCAGGACTGGGCAAGGCGCTGCTGGCGCACCTCGCGGCTCTGGCGGTCGAGCGCGACTGCGCGCGACTCGAATGGTCGGTGCTCGACTGGAACGAACCGGCGATCGGATTCTACCAAAAGCTGGGCGCGCGGCTGATGGGCGACTGGACCGGGATGCGGCTGGACGGCGCCGCGCTGTCTCAACTCGGCGCAGCCCCGCGCGTTTCCGCCGATTAGAGCTTGCCGATCCGTTAAGGATACGGTTATCCACAGGGGATTATGACGGGGGTCATGAAACGCCGGGAACTGATTCTGCATGGTTTGGCTACGGGGGCTCTGCTTTCGTTGCCCGGCCGTGCTCTGGCCCGCGTGGTGCAGGACGGCGGGCTAACCGAGGATTTCGACAAGACCTTCGGCATGGTGACCACGCCGCAGGCCCCGGCCACCGTGCCGGTCGAGCCGCCGCTGCCGACATTCGCCCCGCCCAATCCCGCCTACGACGCCAAGCTGGTCGGGATCGCCAAGCGCGAACTTGAACGGGCCGGCAACAAGGTCTGGCGCAAGGATCTGGTCGGGATCGCCGATTTCGCCCGCGCCTCCAGCCTCCCGCGGTTCCACTTCGTCAACATGGAAGCCGGGACGATCCGTTCGTTCCATGTCGCGCACGGCCGGGGTTCGGACCCGAGCCATTCCGGCTTTCTCCAGCAGTTCTCAGCCATTCCGGGGTCCGAAGCGACCTCGCGCGGGGCCTATTTCACCGCTGAATGGTACAACGGCAAATACGGCACCTCGATCCGGCTGGTCGGGATGGACCAGGACAACTTCACCGCGCTCGAACGCGCGATCGTGATGCATCCGGCCGCTTACGCCTCGTCCGAACACATCGCCAAGTTCGGCAAGCTTGGCCGCAGCGAAGGCTGTTTCGCGATGGGTCCGGAGAATTTCAACGAGGCGCTCTGGCACCTCTCGGGCGGACGCCTGCTTTACGCCGATCGCATCGGCGAGCTTTGAACCAGCAACAATCCCGCAAAGTCCTGATCGGCGTGCTCGCTCTGGGCGCGGTGCTGCTGTCCGCGCCGTTGCTGTGGCGGGCCTGGACCACCGGGCACGAGTTGGGCGGCAAGACGGCGGTCTTCGATGCGCCAGCCAAGCGCCCGGTCAGCGATCTGCTCGGCTGCCTGGTCCATCGCCCGGCCGGCGGGCTCAAGCTCAGCATCATGACCGAGAATCACTTCGCCGACCCGGCCCGCGGGATCGTGGTGCGGATCGAACCGCAGGCGCAAGGCACGCGGATCAAGGCCTGGATCGAGGCCGGCGGCACGCTGACCGCTGGCGAGACCGCGCAACTCGCCAGCTGCGCGGCGGGCTGAAAGCCCTTCCCCAGCGGGGAAGGGTTGGGATGGGGGTTCGACGCGGGCTTCAGTACCCCCACCCCCAACCCCTCCCCGCTGGGGAGGGGAGACCGGTGAGGTCCACGGGAAATCCTACAGCGGGTTATCCAGCTTGATCACCTTTTCGGTGGTCTTGCGCTTGCCGTCCCAGGCCTTGCGCGGGGCGGCGAAGGCGGCGAGCACCGGGGCATCGCGCGCGTAGAGGTCAGCGAAGGTTCCCATCTTGCCGCCGATGTCGGTCGCCATGGTGAAGTACATGATATAGATCGGGAAAGTCTTGGTCATCGGGACCTTGGTGTACTGCCCGGACTTGACGATCTCGACCATTTCGTCGGTCGATTTGCCGGCCCCGAGGATCCCCATGGTCATCCCCAGCTCGATCGCCCGCTCGGTCCGCACGCAGCCGTGGCTGAGCGCGCGATAGGCCTGGCCGAACAGCCCGCGCGACGGGGTATCGTGGATGAAGATCGCGTGCTCGTTGGGCATGTCGAGCTTGACGAAGCCCAGCGCATTGCGGGCCCCCGGCTGCTGGACCACGGTGAACGTGCCGTCCTTGCCCTTGGTCACCTTGTAGCCTTCGCGCGCCGCCTGGGCCGGATTGCCATAAAGCCGCGCGCCGAGCCCTTCGCCCTTGACGATCGACTGCGGCACGGTCCAGGTCGGGTTGAAGATCACCCCCTGGACCACTTCGGCCAGCTGCGGTGTGGCGGTCTTGCCCGGCTTGCCGACGATCGTGCGGTACGAACGGATGATCGAGTTATCGACCGTCAGCCGCAACTGGAATTCGGGCACGTTGGTCAGCAGGTAGAACTTGCCGAGATCGCGAGGCAGCCAGCGCCAGCGGTCCATGTTGACCCGGATCAGGTTGCGCTTGGTCTTCTCGGCCTTGCCGGTCAGCGCCAGCGCGCCCTTCAGCGCAGCGTAGTCCGGCGCGGTCGGGGCAAGCCCGGCAAGCGTTCCGGCAACGTCATGGCTGGCCAGCGCCTGGGCCATCAGCGCCGAAGTCGGGTTCTTGTCGACATCGCTGTCGACCACGAACCACTGCACCCGCGAATCCATCCGGGTCCGGCCATCGCGCATATCCTCGATCAGCCACGAGAACGACTTGCTGGCCTGGGCGTCGAGCGCGGCACCCGGCCCGGCGGCGATCGCGGCGCGCAGGGCATCGGGCTGATAGTCGGCCGGGATCAGGCCATCGGCGTCGATCCCCTCGATCACCCCTAGCAGCGAGCGGGCATCGCTCACACTCCAGGTCAGGGTCGGCTCGTCGACCGGGAGCTGCGCGGCGATGGTCGGCGTCGCGCTCGGCGTGGCGCTCGGCACGGGCACGGCCGGCTTGGCCACCGGGGCTGGAGCCGGAGTCGGGCTCGGCAGGATGTTTTCCGGCTGCGCGGCCGCCAGGGCAACCGCCGAGGTCAGCCCAAGGCCCAGTGCGAGGCCCATGCCCAACCGATGTCTGCCCCGCAAAGTCATCGTCAGCTCCAAGTCCGAATAGCCATTCCGCGCCAAAACGCGGGTTCGCGAGCAGTATTGCCCGGTTCGCCATTGCGCTTCAAGCTTTGCCCTAGGCTGAATGCACCGCTTTCGCTGGCAGCGATTGGACATATTCCACCCGGCCCGGACCCGGGCTCAGCCCGAAACTGTGGGGTGCTGTGGCCACCACGGCATTTCGGGCAGGTCGGCCGACACGCTGAGCGGAAACTGCGGCGCGCGCTTTTCCAGAAATGCCGCGACGCCCTCGTGGACATCGCCCTTGGCGCCGAGCGCGATGTTGAGCGCCGCATCGACCGAGAGCGCACCGGCCGGGCCATCCTGCGCGGAAAAGTGCCACAGCATCCGCCGGGTCAGCGCCAGCGCCACCGGCGAGCAGTTCGCGGCGATCTCCAGGGCCAGTTCGCGCGCGCGGACCTCGACCTGCTCGGCCGGGACCAGTTCGCTGACCAGGCCAGCGGCAAGCGCTTCGGTCGCCGGGACCAGCGCCCCGGTCATGCACCATTTAAGCGCGGTGGCGAGCCCGACCAGCCGCGGCAGGAACCAGGCCGAGCCGGCCTCGGGCACCAGCCCGCGCCGGGTGAAGACGCAGCCGAACCTGGCAGTGTCCGCCGCGATCCGGATGTCGCACGGCAGGGTCAGGGTCAGCCCGACCCCGGCGGCGGACCCGTTGTAGGCGACCAGCAGCGGCTTCGTGCTGTTCATCATCGCCGCGATGAAATCCGAATCTTCGCGGGCCCCGCTGCGGCTGCCGAAGTTCTTCGCGCCCGCGCCGCTCTCCGTATCGAAGGCCCCGGCCCCGGCCGATACGTCGGCCCCGGCGCAGAACACCCGGCCGGTCCCGGTCAGCACCACCACCCGCACGCTGTCGTCGCCATCGGCCTGCCCGATCGCCCGGACCAGTTCCGCCCCCATCTGGCTGGTATAGGCGTTGAGCACTTCGGGCCGGTTGAGCCGGACCCACAGGATCGGCCCTTCCGGTTCGACCAGCAGGGTTTCGAACGGCTGGCTCACGCCTGTTCGATCTTGACCGGCATCGCGGTGAAGCCGTGCAGGAACGGGCTGGCGAGCCGCTCGGGCGCGCCTTGCGGAACGATCCGGATGTTGCGGCTGGCGATCTCGCCGATCAAGGTCGCGAGCTGGTCCTCGGCCAGCTTGGCCCCGACGCAGCGGTGAATCCCATGGCCAAAGCCGAGGTGCCGCCGGGCGTTGGGCCGGGCCACGTCAAACTGCTCGGCATCGGGGAAAACCCGCTCGTCGCGGTTGGCGCTGATGTACCACATCACGATCTTCTCGCCCTTGCGGATCGTCTGCCCGCCCAGTTCGGTATCCTCTAGCGCGGTCCGGCGCATGTGGGTAACGGGGCTTTGCCAGCGGACGATTTCCTGCGCGGCGTTGGGGATCAGCGAAGGATCGGCGCGGAGCCGCTCGAGCTGTTCGGGGTACTTGTCGAAGGCCTCGACCAGGCCCGACATCGAATTGCGGGTGGTGTCGTTGCCGCCAACGATCAGCAGCGCGATATTGGCGATCCGCTCCATCGGCTCGAGGTGGCCCATCGCTTCGGAATGAACCATCCGGCTGAGCAGGTCGTCGGTCGCGGGCTTGGTCCGGCGGTCTTCGAGCTCGCGGTCGAACCGGGCGAGCATTTCGCCCATCTGGACCAGGAATTCGGCGCGGTACTCGTCGTTGAGGTTATCCGCCGAAACCCCGCTGGCCCAGTCCGACCAGCGCTTGATATCGCGCCATTCGGCGTAGGGCATGTCGAACAGGATGCACAGCATCCCCAGCGTCTGCGGGATCGAGACCCGCTCGACCCAGTCGAAGGTCTCGCCCACCGGCAGGCCGTCGATCAGTTCCCTGGTCAAGGCTTTGACCTTGGCGTCCAGCTTCAGCATCTGGCTGGGCGAAAAGGCCGGGGCGATCACCCGGCGCTGGGCGGTGTGGATCGGCTGGTCCTGGGCGATGAAGTTGGGAAAGCCCTCGCCGTTGACCGCCTCGGCGATGGTGATGTTGCCCAGGTCCCAGCGCGACGAGAACACATTGTGCCGCAGCTCGACCTCGGACACCAGGTCATGCGTCACCGCCGACCAATACGAGCCGAACGGGCTTTCCTCGCGCCATGATAGCGGCATTTCGGCGCGGAGCTGCGCGAACGGCTCGCGCCAGGTATCCTCGACATAAAGCGCGTTCTGGCTGACATCGACGGGGTTGAGCGGGCGGGTCATGTCAGGCTTCCTCAAGCTGGCGGGATTGGACCGGCAGGGCGTTGCCCTTGGCCGCAGCGCGTTTTGCCCCTTGCGCCAGCTCCTTGTTCAAGGCGCGGACGTAGTGGTCGAAATCGAGCTGGATCGTGTGGCGCCGGGCGGCATAGTACTGCCCGGTATAGTAATCCTCGTCGGCCTGAATCACCCGCTCCATCTCGGCGGGTTCGGGCGGGAGATATTGCCCGGCCAGATAGCGCGCGACCAGCTTGCTCTGCTGCTCGGCGAAGTTGACCAGCGTCGGCAGCGGCTGGGCCAGCCCCATATAGAACAGGTCGGGCACCCCGGGCTTGAGGATCCGCTTGTAGAGCGGCGGCGGGCGGTTGTCGGCATCGGCCTTGAAGCTCGGCTCGGCGAAGAACGGGAAGGCGATGTCATAGCCGGTCGCCCAGACGATCACGTCGATTTGTTCGCGGCTGCCGTCAGCGAAGACCACGTCCTTGCCGTCGAGCCGTTCGACCGCGCCCTTCATCGTGATGTCGCCCGATCCGGCCCGGACCAGGAACTCGCCCGAAACGGTGCCGTGGCTTTCGAACGGGCCGATCGCGGGTTCGGGCAGGCCATAGTCGCTCATCTTGCCGACCAATCCCTTGATCATCCGCGCCCCCAGCCATTGCTTGACCCCCTTGGGCAGCCAGGCCGGAGCCGGGTTCTTGTCGAGCGGCTGGCCGCGGTAATACTTGGGGAAGATCCACACGCCCCGACGGGTGCTGACGAACAGCTTCTCCGCCATCGGCCGCTGCGACAGCTCACTCGCGACGTCCATCGCCGAATTGCCCATGCCGACCACCAGCACCCGCTTGCCGATGCAGTTCACCGGCTCGAACGGGGTGCGGTAGTTGTGGCTGTGGAGCTGCGCGCCGTCGAAGTGCCCCGGATAGTCGGGAATCCGCGCCGCCCAGTGGTGGCCGTTGGCGACCGCCAGCGCGTCATAGTGCTTCACTTCGCCGGTCGAGAGCGTGATGGTCCAGCCGCCCTGGCTGCCGCGCTCGGCTTGCTCGACCCGGGTGCTGAAGCGGATGTGCTCGCGCAGGCCGAAATGATCGACGTAATCGTGGAAGTACTGCAGCAGCAGCGAATGGTGCGGATAGTCGGGCCAGTCAGCCGGGACCGGATAGTCTTCGAACGCCAGCCGCCACTTCGAGGTATCGATGTGCAGGCTTTGATAGCAGGCGCTCATCCCGTTGGGATTGTTGTAGTACCAGGTCCCGCCGATATCGTCCGACGCTTCATAGACGTCGAACGGAATTCCGTAATCCTTGAGCCGCTTGGCGGTGGTAAAGCCGCTGCAACCGGCACCGATAATGCACACGCGGGGCAGCGCCGTATTCTGGGTCATGGCAAAGACTCTCCCTGGCCGCTGACGGGCCATCCGCAGACTATGTTTAATCGTGCGGTTAAAGTCCAGCGCGATTGATCCAGCGCAAGGCTTGACCGCGCTTGCGCCGTTAGGCCAGCATCGGCGCACCGTGCCCGAAGCGCGCAAGCCATGGAGACGATGCCGATGCCGACAACCCTCGATCCCACCGCCTGGTCGGCGCTGCTGCTGGGCCTGACCGCGCTGTTCGCCGGGATCGGCGCGCTGCGCAAGCCGGGGGCCTGGCGGGTCATGCTGGAGGAAGTCGAGCGGTCCCCGGCGCTGCAGTTCCTGTGCGGGCTGATGGAACTGGTGATCGGCGCGGTGGTCTATCTGGCCAATCCGTGGGTTCCGACCGACCTCGCCGCTTGTGCGATGAAGGCGCTGGGCGGGGTGATGATGGTCGAGGCGCTGGCGATCCTCGGCTTCGTCGACATCTACACCCAGTTCTGGCTGCGCAGCCTGACCTTCATGCACCGCGGCTGGGCGCTGAGCACCATGGCCTTCGGGCTGGTGCTCGCCGTGGTCGGTGCGCTGCGGCTGGCCTGACCGATCAGATCGCGCCCACCGGCAAGCGCAGATAGACGTGCCCCGCCGCGGTCGGCGGCGGCATCGCCCCGGCACGGATGTTGACCTGCAGCGACGGCAGGATCAGCAGCGGCGCCTCGAGCGCGGCATCGCGGGCCTGCCGCAGCGCGACAAAGTCGGCCTCGCTCACCCCGTCATGGATGTGGACGTTGCCCTGGCGCTGTTCCGCGACGCTGGTCTCCCAGCGATATTCGCTGCGCCCGGCGGGCAGATAGTCATGCCCGATGAACATCCGGGTGGTGTCGGGCAGCGCCAGGATTTTGCGGATCGAACGGTACAAGGCCGCTGCATCGCCGCCCGGAAAGTCGCTGCGCGCGGTGCCATAGTCGGGCATGAACAGCGTATCGCCGACGAACACCGCATCGCCGATCACATAGCTGACGCAGGCCGGGGTGTGGCCGGGCGTATGGAGCACCGCGATCGTCAGCTCGCCCAATGCAAGCGAATCGCCTTCGCGCACCAACCGGTCGAACTGGTTGCCGTCGGGCACGACATCGTCGGCCTCGAACAGCGGCGCGAACACCTGCTGGACCTGGGTGATGGCAGCGCCGATCACGATCGGTGCGCCGGTCCGCTCGCGCAGATAGTGCGCGGCCGAAAGGTGATCGGCGTGGGCGTGGGTTTCGAGCAGCCATTCGACCTTGAGCCCCTGTTCGGCGACCCACGCCAGCAGCAGATCGGCCGAACGGGTCGAGGTGCGGGCATTGCGCGGGGTGAAATCGAGCACCGGGTCGATGATCGCGGCCGCCTTGCTGGCCGGATCGTGGACCACATAGCTGACCGTGAAGGTCGCCGGATCGAAGAAGGCCTGGACGTGCGGGGCTTGGGGCATGATTCGTCTCCTGTGCCCTTATATTAGCACTTGCTAACTTAGATTCAATGCATATAATGCAATCAAGCGGGGCGGACATCCCCCCAACCGTCCGTCCCGCGCCTTACAAGGAAACGCGTCACCATGCCTGCCACCCTTCACAAGCTGAGTCCAAGCGAAGTCCGCGCCCGGATTGATGCCGGAACCGTGGTGCTGGTCGATATCCGCGAGGCTGACGAATTCGCCCGCGCCCACATCCCCGGCGCGCGGTCGCAGCCGCTGTCGGGCTGGGAACAGGCGCACCTGGGCATTGATCCGGCCGCCGACGTGGTGTTCACCTGCCGCACCGGCAATCGCACCGGGGCGGCTTGCGAGCGGCTGGCGGCGCGGGTCAATGGCGATGCCTATGTCCTCGACGGCGGGCTCGATGCCTGGCGCCAGGCCGGACTGCCGCTGAGTGAGGACCGCAAGGCCCCGATCGAGCTCAACCGCCAGGTCCAGATCGTCGCCGGGCTGTTGATCCTGACCGGGGTGCTGCTGGGCACGTTCGTGGCCGCCCCGTGGTATGGTCTCGCCGGCTTCGTCGGCGCGGGGCTGACCTTTGCCGGGGTCAGCGGGACCTGCGCGATGGCGCGGGTGCTGCTGCTCGCGCCGTGGAACCGGCCGCGGACAGCCTGATCCGGTGGGCTGGGAAATTCTTCTGCTGGCCGCGTTGGGCGGGGTGCTGATCGGCCTGCTGCTGACCCTGTTCGGTGGCGGCGGATCGGTTCTGGCGACCCCGTGGCTCATCTATGTCGTCGGCGTGGCTGATGTTCATACCGCAATCGGCACTTCGGCGGCGGCCGTGGCGGTCAATGCCGCGACCGGCCTCGCCGCCCAGGCCCGTGCCGGGCGGGTCAAATGGCCCTGTGCCACGGTGTTCGGCCTGTCGGGACTGGCCGGAGCGCTGGCCGGGGCGCAGCTAGCCCGCCAGGTTGACGGCAAGGCGCTGCTCGGCTGGTTTGCCGTGGCGATGATCGCGGTCGCGGTATCGATGCTGCTGCCGAAGAAAAGCGCAGGCGATCCCGCCGTCTACCTCAAGCCGGCGATGGTGCTCAAGCTTGCCCCGGTCGGACTGGTCGCCGGCCTTGCCGCCGGGTTCTTCGGGATCGGCGGCGGGTTCCTGATCGCGCCGGGGCTGATGGCCTCGACCGGCATGACCCTCGCCAATGCCGGGGCCAGTTCGCTGGTTTCAGTGGTGCTGTTCGGATCGGCAACCAGCCTGTCCTATGCCGCTGCCGGACAGGTTGCCTGGACGCTGTTCGCCGCGCTGGTCGTCGGTGGAGCGGTCGGAACGCTGATTGCCATGCCGCTCAGCCGCCTGCTCGAAGCCCGGGTCCAGACCGCGCGCGCATTGTTCGCCGCGATGGTGATCGCGGTCGCGCTGTTCATCCTGCTGGGGTGAATCCGCGCGGCGGTTTCAATCGATCCGGCGGAACGTCAAGTTTCGAGCATTGTCGGTCCCGGTCGTGAACCCGGTTACCTTGCCCGCGGGATCGCGGCTGAAGTTCAGGACCGGCATGTACCAGCGCCCGCTGGCAAAGCTGTCTGCGCCGTTTCGGGTCAATGACACCACGCCATTGATCGGGTGGACCGCTTCGATCGTGCCGCGGCTGACCCTGATCGCATAGCCGGTGGCCAGCTCGTCCGACCAATAGCGTCCGATATAGCCTGCCAGGTTGACCGGCGGCAGCGGCGATGCCGGATCGGGCGGGCTGTCGCTCGGCACTTCGGCGGCCGGGCGCGGCTGGACCGGGAGGAACAATTCCTCGATCCGTTCCGAACGGGCATAGGCGGCATCGTCGCCATCGTTGCTGAGGAAGATGATCGCTGCATGCTGGTCCGGGAAACGCTCGATCCGGGTCCGGAAGCCAGCGACGAGTCCCAGGTGGCCGATGCTGGGCAGGCCGCGATGGAGCCCGTGCCACTGCCCGAAGGCATAGCCGGTTGTCCTGCCATCGGGCAGCACGGTCGGCTTGGCCAGCAACGTCAGCACGCCCGGACCACCGACCCTGCCGGTTTCCAGATTGGCGACCCACCGGACCAGATCGTCGAGGCTCGACACCAGCGAAGTTGATCCGCCGACCGCCGTGCTGGCTCCGGTGGCGAGGCTGACTTCCGGACTGCGGCCTTCGTAGCTTTGCGCCTTGCCCGCAATCACCGCTGCGGGATCCAGGTTTAGCCGACTATCGGCCATTCCGAGCGGGGCGAACAGCTTGTCCGCCATCCAGCGATCGGCGCGCTGCCCGGTGATCCGACCGACGATCTCGCCCAGCAGGACATAGCCGGTGTTCGAGTAGAGCTGCTGGCTGCCCGGCGCGAAGTTGAGGCTGCGCTGGCGCGCGGCGAAATCGAGGACGTTCTGCGCGGTCATCCCGCGTTCGGGGGTGAGCCCGGCAATCGCCAGCCCGGCATCCCAATCGCGCAGCCCACTGGTGTGATCGAGCAGCTGGCCGACCGTGATCGCCGCCCCCAGATCGGCCAGTTCGGGTAGGTATTGGCGGACATCGTCGGCGCGCGACAGCCGCCCCTCGGCAATCAGCATCGCCACTGCATAACCGGTGAACTGCTTGGACACCGAAGCCAGTTCGAACCGGGTCCGCCCGGTAATCGGGACCTGATCTTCCACATTGGCGAGGCCGATGGTGCGGCGGTAGACCGGCTTGCCGTCCTTCAGCACCACCACCGCCGCGCCAGGATGCGCTGGATCGTACCAGCTATCCATCAGCTGATCGGCGCGGCCTTGCGGGGTGTGGGCCAAAGGCTCACGCCGAGCCAGCGTGATCGCGAAACCGGCCGACCCGATTTGCCAATCGAACTGCGCGACCTGGACGATGTAACGCCCGGTGCGCGGCGCGACGATGATCCCGGTTTCGGTTTCGTGAAGCGTGTTCTGATCGATAATCTCGATCAGCTTCCCGTCGGGGCCGAACAGGGTGAGGATCAGGTCTCCACCGGACTGGTCGAGCCGGATCGCAGCGAACTGCCCCTTTTGAAGATCGATTGCAAAGCGCCGGACCTGCGGGCCTTCGATTGCAGCGCCGACCGCGCGGCCCGGTTCGAGCACCGAAGTCGTCAGCGCCGGATCGTCTTTCACAAAGCGGGCGATCGAATGGAAGGGCGGCGCAGGCTGCGCGGATAGCACGGTGGCTGGTCCGGCCATGGCAATCGCGACGACTGCGGCAATGGCGCTACGCATCGGGTGCGTCCCTTCCTTCTCGCTGCGGCTATGTGTATTGCTTGCATAATACTGCAAGACACGCAAGGTGGTTCTAGCGTTCGACGATCAAGCTTGAGGGATAAGGCACCAGCAGCTCTGCCGCGCGTTTCCACTCGGCCCGCAACCACACTTGCCTCGCCGCCGGATCGCCCGGCAGGATCACCGGCATCGCCTCACGCCCCGCCGCGCGCCAGGCCGCGTTCGGCTCGCAGGTCAGCAGCGCGAAGCTCGGCACTTCGCTGTCCTTCCACACCCCGGCAAGCGCGAACAGCGGCTGGTCGGCGAGGGCAAACCAGTGCTGGCGGCGCTTGCCGGTGACCGGATCGGTCCGCCCCCATTCCATCAGCGCGGTCGCCGGGACCAGGCAGCGGAACTCGCTGTTGCGCAGGTTGCCGATCCAGAACGGACTGTCGGGATTGCGGACCGAGAGCACGCCCCGCCCGGCCTCGCCGGCAGCCGGCGGCGGCGGCACCCCCCACAGCCGGGGGATCATCCTGAGCGGCTGGCGCTCGCCGCGCGGCCCGGCGACGAATTCCCGCCCCGTGGTCAGCACCGGGGCGAACTGTCTGGGCGAGACGGTGCCCCCAGCCCACGGATCGCTCCCCGCCGCCGCACCGAAATGGGCAGCAATCGTGGCGGCCGGAGCGGCGAGGCGGTAGACCACGGTCATATGGTTGCCCGACCACGAAAAAGGCCGACTGGACAGGATGTTGCGCGGACCATAAGCTGCTGTCGCGCATTCGGGGGGACGACGCAACATGGCCTATGACGACCGCGAGGGACTGCACGGAATCGGCGGCTGGCTGGCCTTTTTCGTGTTCGGCTTTTCGTTCGTATCGCCACTGCGATTGATCCTCACGTCCTATACCAGCCTCTATGACGACCCGCAGGTGGCGGCGATCCTGGGTGATCGCTGGCTGGCTTACCAGATTTCCTCGTGGGCGCTGGTCGGGGTCGGACTGGCCACGATCGGTTACACCACCTGGCGGCTGTTCAATCGCCATGACTGGCTGACGGTGAAGATCACCATGGCGGCAATCGTGCTGATCAGCGTCGGCCTGATCCTGCTCGATCTGGCCGCGACCGTGCTGATCGCCCGGGTCGAGCTGGGCCTGCTGCTCCCCGATACGGCCAGCGCGCTGATCCGCGGGGTGATCTATGCGACCATCTGGATCGCCTATTTCCAGCGCTCGGTCCGGATCCGCAATACCTATGGTGTGGTCCGCGAGGACGAGACCGCCGGGATCTTCGATTAAGCGGATTGCCGCGCGCCGGGCGAGCGCCTAGAACGGGCCATCCCCGGGGAGCCGCGTTGGCTGAGAGGGAGGGCTCGCATCCTCCGACCCGTTGAACCTGAACCCGTTAGCACGGGCGGAGGGAGTGGGCGGATCGCAAGCCCGCGCCATTTCTTCGCCCCCCGAAGGAAGCGCACATGGCCGACATTAACAGCAAGCTCGAAATCGGCGTGACCACCGGCCCGATCCGCGGCAGCCACAAGATCCACGTCGGCCCGCTCGGCGTGAAGATGCGCGAGATCCGGCTTGAGCCGTCGAGCGGCGAACCGCCGGTGCGGGTCTATGACACCAGCGGACCCTACACCGATCCGGAAGCCACGATCGACATCGCGGCCGGCCTGCCCGAACTGCGCAGCCACTGGATTCGCGAACGCGGCGACGTCGAGGAAGTGACCCAGCGCGAGGTCCGCCCCGAGGACAACGGCCAGTTGGGGCCGGACCGTTCGGGCGGCGTCCCGGCCTTCCCCAACGTCCGCCGCCAGGTCCTGCGCGCCAAGCCCGGCCAGAACGTCAGCCAGATGCACTACGCCCGCCGCGGGATCGTCACCCCCGAAATGGAATATGTCGCCACCCGCGAAAACCTCGGGCGTGAACAGATCATCGGCCACATCCGCGACGGGCAGGACTGGGGCGCGAGCATCCCCGACTACGTCACCGGCGAATGGGTCCGCCAGGAAATCGCCCGGGGCCGCGCGATCATCCCCAGCAACATCAACCACCCCGAGAGCGAGCCGATGGCGATCGGGCGCAATTTCCTGGTCAAGATCAACGCCAACATCGGCAACTCCGCCGTCGCCAGCGACGTCGCCGCCGAGGTCGACAAGATGGTCTGGTCGATCCGCTGGGGCGCCGACACCGTGATGGACCTCAGCACCGGCCGCAACATCCATGACACCCGCGAATGGATCATCCGCAACAGCCCCGTCCCGATCGGCACCGTGCCGATCTACCAGGCGCTCGAAAAGGTCGGCGGGGTGGCCGAGGACCTGACCTGGGAGGTGTTCCGCGATACCCTGATCGAGCAGGCTGAGCAGGGGGTCGATTACTTCACGATCCACGCCGGGGTGCGGCTGCCCTATGTGCCGCTCGCCGCCAAGCGGGTCACCGGAATCGTCAGCCGCGGCGGCAGCATCATGGCCAAGTGGTGCCTGGCGCACCACAAGGAGAGCTTCCTCTACGAGCGCTTCGACGAGATCACCGAGATCATGAAGGCCTATGACATCGCCTACAGCCTCGGCGATGGCCTGCGCCCCGGCAGCATCGCCGACGCCAACGACGAGGCCCAGTTCGCCGAGCTCTACACCCTGGGCGAGCTGACCAAGCGCGCCTGGGAACAGGACGTCCAGGTGATGATCGAAGGCCCCGGCCACGTGCCGATGCACAAGATCAAGGAGAACATGGACAAGCAGCTCGCGGTCTGCGGCGAGGCCCCGTTCTACACGCTCGGGCCGCTCGTCACCGATATCGCGCCGGGCTACGACCACATCACCAGCGGGATCGGCGCGGCGATGATCGGCTGGTTCGGCACCGCGATGCTGTGCTACGTGACGCCCAAGGAACACCTCGGCCTGCCCGACCGCGACGATGTGAAGGTCGGCGTGGTCACCTACAAGCTCG
This sequence comes from uncultured Novosphingobium sp., assembly GCA_937897535.1. GTDB lineage: Bacteria > Pseudomonadota > Alphaproteobacteria > Sphingomonadales > Sphingomonadaceae > Novosphingobium. The sequence goes on from CALCQB010000179.1 coordinate 15,578, forward strand.
CCGCCCACGCCGCCGACCTCGCCAAGGGCCACCCCGCCGCAAAGGTCCGCGACGACGCGCTGAGCAAAGCAAGGTTCGAGTTCCGCTGGCGCGACCAGTTCAACCTCAGCCTCGACCCCGACACCGCCGAGCAATACCACGACCAGACCCTCCCGGCCGAAGGCGCGAAAACCGCGCACTTCTGCAGCATGTGCGGGCCGAAGTTCTGCTCGATGAAGATCAGCCAGGAAGTGCGCGAGTTCGCCCGATTGCAGAACCAGGAGAGCGACGGGTTTATTCTGGCGGCGGATGCAGAGGCCGGGATGGCGGAGATGAGCAAGGTTTACGACGAGACCGGGCGGGAGTTGTATATGGGAGCCGGGGATAGGGAGCGGGATTGATCCGGGCGAGCGGCTGCATACTAGAGGGACTCAAAGGCGCAAGGTGGGGATTTGCCTACCGGTCAGCGACGTGAGGTAAGCGTATGAAAGTAACACCTGTCTCCAAATCACTTTCGGACCTTTTCAAAGAGAGCTTCATCCAGATTCCTCGATTCCAGCGCCCGTATGACTGGACAAACGAAAATGTTTCCGATTTTTGGAACGATCTCATCAATCACGACGATGATGAGTATTTTATGGGATCAATCGTAGTATATCGAGATACGAAGGAAAAAAATCTTCTATATGTAGTGGATGGACAGCAACGATTGACCACAATTTCAATATTCTTGGCGGTAATTCGGGACGAATTTGATAAATCTGGTTCGCAAGATCTAGCTACTGCTGTCCAAGGATACATTCAAACCAGCGACGATGATAACAAACAGAGATATGTGATAGTTCATAACCCTGCAAAAAAATTGTTCCAACATGGAATACAGAATCGGAATCCCGATCTTACCTATGAGGCGTCAGATGACGAAGAGCGAGCCTTCCTTCGTGCTCGGGTCGCGCTGCGCGACTACGTTAGGGCCCATATTGCAGGCAAATCTGTTGCAGATACCGTCTCGCTGCTGAGAAAAATGCGACAGAAGGCGCTGGCGATCCAGTTCATATCCGTCGAGTTGGATAATGAGGATGACGCATATGTAATTTTCGAAGTCTTAAATACCAGAGGAAAAGATCTTAGAATATCCCACCTATTGAAGAACTTGCTTACAAAGCATCTCAAGGCAAAGGTAAAGGGCGCTGATCCTTTCAAAGATAAATGGGATAGAATTGTATCACTTCTCGACGGACTCAAGGGTTCGTATGATATCGATTCATTCCTGTTTCACTACTGGCTGGCTCATGAGTCGTCTGTAGCCAAAGCGAGATTGTTTAAGGAATATAAAGAGAAAATTGGCAGCAAAAAGGAAGCGGAGGATTGCCTCAATGATCTGTCTTTGGCCGCGCCTTCCTATTTGAGGGCAGTGGCCGCGAAGGACCAGAGCTGGGATAAGGAGGAGAAGCCACTGTCAAAATCCCTTGAAGCACTTTCTATTTTCCGGGTTGCTCAGGCTATGCCCTTAGTTCTCGCAATTCTTAGGCTATACTTCGAAGATTATATAAAACTGAAGCATGCTACGCTAGGCATTCGGCTAATCGAAAATTTCACATTTCAATTTAACGCGATCACGCAGTCACGCGGCGGTGGTGGAATTTCAAACATGTATGCGAAGCTCGCGCAGGATTCGTGGAGCTGCGGAAACGCAGCTGATTTCCAAGACGTTCTCAAGTCAATGAAAGAAAAGTTCTCCGATCGCTTGCCGAGTATTGACGAGTTTAGCTTGCCATTCTCACAAATAATTTATAGAAATGACTATACTAGAGACAAAGATTTAGTGAGATACATTTTGCAAAAACTACAAATTCAGTTCGGATGGCCGCAACATACCGACTTTGATGTATTAACGGTAGAGCACATAGTAAATCAATCTGATGGAAATCGCACGGGCGGTCCAGATGACTGCGGAGCCATTGGGAACTTGCTTTTAGTTTCTGAAGATCTCAACAAGAAGCTGGGAACAAAGCCACCTGTTGAGAAGTTGGCGGTCTTGTCAAAGGCGCAAATCAAACTTGACGATGATCTTGGGTCTGCGAAAAATTGGACTTATCAGAACATAGTGGATCGGGGGGGCGCTCTGGCAAAAATTGGCTATGAGAAAGTCTGGAATCTCTGAGAATCTAAGGTTCAGTGAAGGGTCCGAAATCCCCCAAATATGAGCTCGGCATTGCCTCCTTCCGCCAATTTCGTTATAACTCCCGTATGAACACGCCACTCAGAATCACCAAGATTGGCAATTCCGCCGGGGTCATCCTGCCCAAGAAGTATCTCGAATACCTCGGCGTTTCGGTCGGCGATCATGTCACCATTGCGCGCACCTCGCGGGGGCTTGAACTGGCGAACGCGCCAGCCGGAACGGTCGAGGGAATCGAGCAGCAGATGGCCACCGCGCGCGAGGTTATGGCGCGGCGGCATCGGGCGATGATGGCGCTGGCGGAGCAGATCATGGAAGAGTATCGGCTAAAAATCGATAAAACAGCCAAACCTTTATTAATTATTGATTACACCTTTGGTAGTGATCGAAATCTCGAGTTAATGAAAGCCACACTTTTGCCTACGCCATTACAAAATGCCAAGGTGAAGACCGAGTTTGATTTAGCGCAGGCTTGGAGTGTTTTTGCGAATAAGTATCTACAGAAGACTAAAGAAATTGCTGCAACCCCCATTTGCTGGGAAGGTCATTACGATCAACTGGGCAGGGTGATGCTAGAGATGATGCGTTTGA
>CALCQB010000180.1 GCA_937897535.1 uncultured Novosphingobium sp.
AGCCGACCACCCGGCTCTCCAGCTTGGTCGCGCGCCAGCCTTCCTCGAACTCGTGCCCGGCCCAGATCTGCCCGACCCGGTTGAGAAAGATGTGCGCAACCGGGGCCTTGGCGAAGGTCATGTCCATGTAGGGCGCGAAATCGTTGACCTTCCAATCGCTGTTGAGCCGCCTGGGGAAGGGCTCGTTTGCGTAGAACGGGTGGCTTGTATCGTGGATCACGAAATAAAGCAGCGGTAATCCTTCTTCAGTCTGCGAAGTCGCAACGTCGGCATACTGGATTGCATAGCGGCGGTAGGGTTCGGGAAAAGCGGCGATTGCCGCCGCCTTTTGCGATGTGCTTGGCGGCGGGGCAACTGTCATCAGCCGGACGATCACCGGCGGGAGCGGCTGTGGTTTGCGCACCGCGCCAAGTTCGATTTTGCGCAGCAAACAGTTCGCCTGCTCGAGCGGAGACCCGGCAAAGGTGAGCGTGTCACGGTCGAACCGGCACTCGCCAATCTCTTCCGCCAGGGCCGGTGCAGCCAGAGCAAACGAGGCCGCGGTCAGATATTTCAGCATCACGCAGGTTTGGCACGCTGGCCAACCGGGGCAATAGAACAATTGCGATGATGGGCATATTCTGTGAAAGGCGCTTTGCCATGACCTTCGCCGCCACGATCCTCACCCTCTATCCGGAGATGTTCCCCGGCCCGCTTGGCATCAGCCTGGCCGGCCGCGCGCGCGAGGAGGGGAAGTGGAGCCTCGAAACCATCCAGATCCGCGATTTCGCGGCGGACAAGCATCGCACGGTCGATGACGCCCCCGCCGGCGGCGGGGCGGGGATGGTGCTGCGGGCCGATGTGCTGGCGGGCGCGATCGATCATGCCCGGGCGCTCCATCCGGACTGTCCAGTGATCGCGATGACCCCGCGTGGCCAGCCGCTCAGTCAGGCCCGCGTACGCGCGCTGGCGGCGGGGCCCGGCGTCACCATTCTGTGCGGCCGGTTCGAGGGTTTCGACGAGCGGATTTTCGAGGGACGGCAGGTCGAGGAAGTCTCGATCGGCGACATCGTCCTGTCGGGCGGCGAACCGGCGGCGATCATGCTGCTTGATGCTTGCATTCGGCTGCTTCCCGGCGTAATGGGCGCGGCTTCGAGCGGTACCGAGGAGTCCTTTGAACAGGGATTGCTCGAATATCCTCACTATACCCGACCCCAGGAATGGGAAGGGCGCACGATCCCTGAAGTGCTGCGATCGGGGGATCATGCGAAGATCGCGGCTTGGCGCAAGTCACAGTCCGAGGTCGACACACGGCTACGCAGGCCGGATCTTTGGGAGCGTCATGAGGACGCTCGGGTCCTGCCTGCCTCTGGCGCGCGGCGAACAGACGAAGGAATATGAGGGATGAACCTCATTCAACAGATCGAAGCCGAGGAAATTGCCAAGGCCGCCAAGGAAGTTCCGGAATTCCGCCCCGGTGACACCGTCCGCGTCGGCGTGAAGGTGATCGAAGGCGAACGCAGCCGTGTCCAGATGTACGAAGGCGTGTGCATCGCCCGTGCCAACAAGGGCATCGGCAGCAACTTCACCGTCCGCAAGATGAGCTTCGGCGAAGGCGTAGAGCGCGTATTCCCGCTCTATTCGCCCAACATCGACAGCATCACCGTCGTCCGCAAGGGCGTCGTGCGGCGGGCCAAGCTTTACTATCTGCGCGGCCGCACCGGCAAGCGCGCCCGTATCGCCGAACGCCGCGATCCGCGTCCGGGCGAATGAGTTTCAGCCACTAGCTCTGAGTGGCCAAACCTGATTAGGAAGGCGTCCCGGTTTCGGCCGGGGCGCCTTTTCGCTATTCGGGATATCCGCCTTGTCATGCGACTTTTTGCCTGTCTGCTTGCTGCAACCTGCTGCGCCGTACCAGCCTATGCCAAGGACATCGCGGTGACCGCGCCAGCATCCCAGCCGGCGGCGAAGGCACTCGATTTCGAGCGCGTCTTCGCCAGCCCCAGCCTCAACGGCGCGGTGCCTCGCGGGGTCAAGCTCTCGCCCGACGGGCGTTGGCTGACCGTGCTGCGCGCCCGCGCGGACGACCGCGAGCGCTATGACCTGTGGGGGTTCGACCGAAAGACCGGGCAGTGGACCATGCTGGTCGACAGCCTCAAACTCGGCTCGGGCAAGGAATTGTCCGAGGCCGAAAAGATGCAACGCGAACGCCAGCGGATCGGCGATCTGAAGGGCATCGTCAGCTATGAGTGGACCGCCGATGGCAGCGCGATCCTGGTCCCGCTCGATGGCGACCTGTTCCTGGCCCGGCTGGATGGCCGGATCGAACAGCTGACCCGCAGCAAGGAAGACGAGCTCAACCCGGCGCTCAGCCCCAAGGGCGGCTATGTCTCGTTCGTGCGCGACCGGCGGCTATGGGCCGGGAAGGTCGGGACCGAGGCCCAGCCGGTCTCGCCCGAAGAAACGTCCGACACGGTCCACTGGGGTGAGGCCGAGTTCGTCGCGCAAGAGGAAATGGCGCGGTTCACCGGCTATTGGTGGGCCCCCGATGACAGCCGGATCGCGGTCCAGCGGTTCGACGATGCCCCGGTCGGGATCGTCACCCGCACCGCGATCGGCGCGGAAGCTACCCAGACCTTTCAGCAGCGCTATCCGGTGGCGGGCTCGGCCAATTCGCTGGTTTCGCTGTCCGTGATGGACCCGGCTGGGCAGCACCGGGTCGAGGTCGATCTGGGGCCGGACAAGGACATCTACCTCGCCAGGGTCAACTGGGCGACCGATGGCAAGGTGCTGTATGTCCAGCGCCAGAACCGCGCGCAGACTGTGCTTGATATGCTCGCCGTTGATCCGGCGACGGGCAAGGCGCGGGTGCTGTTCAGTGAAACCGCCGCGCCCAAAAGCTGGGTCAACCTGTCGAACGACTACCGCTTTCTCAAGGATGGCAGCCTGATCTGGTGGTCCGAACGCGATGGTTTTGGGCACCTGTGGCACTTCACGGCCGGCAAGTGGCGGCAACTGACCAGGGGCAAATGGGTTGTCACGGGCCTCGCCGGGGTCGATGAACAGGCTGGCCGGGTCTATTTCACCGCGACCAAAGACGATGTCCTCGCGACCAATATCTATGCGTTGAACCTGGCCAATCCGGGCAAGATCGAACGGCTGGGCGAGCCGGGCTGGGTCCACGGCGCCAGCATGGACAAGGCGGGGCAGACCCTGCTGGTCACCCGAACTTCACCCAGCCAGCCGCCGCAAGTCTATATCGCCGATGGCAAGGGCCAGCGGCTCGCCTGGGTCGAGGAGAACAAGCTCGACGCCGCGCATCCCTACACGCCTTACCTTGCAGCACACCGGACGCCGACCTTCGGGACGATTCTGGCCGCCGACGGCACCGAACTGCACTGGCGGATGACCACGCCTGTGCTGGAGCCGGGCAAGCGCTATCCGGTGTTCTTCCAGCACTATGGCGGGCCAACCGCGCAGACCGTCACCAGGGGCTGGGGCGGGGCGCTGGAGCAGGCGATCGTCGGCCGCGGCTTCATCTTCTTCCAGATCGACAATCGCGGCAGCGAAAACCGCGGGGTCGCATTCGCGTCGACCTTGTACCGCGCGACGGGTTCGGTCGAGGTTGCCGACCAGAAGGCCGGCGCGGAGTACCTCAAGGCCCTTGCCTACGCAGACCCCGCCAAGATCGCGACCTATGGCTGGTCCTACGGCGGCTACATGTCGGTCAAGATGCTGCAGGCCGATCCCGGGCTCTATGCCGCCGCGATCGCCGGTGCGCCGGTCACCAGGTGGGAGCTTTACGACACCCATTATACCGAACGCTATCTGGGCGATCCGAACAAGGTGCCCAAGGTTTACGAGAAATCGAATGCGCTGGCCGATGCTGGCCGGATCAAGGACCCGCTGCTGCTGATCCACGGCATGGCCGATGACAATGTGGTGTTCGAAAACAGCTCGATGCTGATCTCGCGGCTCCAGGCCGAGGCAGTGCCGTTCGAGATGATGCTTTACCCCGGCTACACGCACCGGGTCGGCGGGCCGAAGGTCGGCGTGCACCTGTGGGAGACGATCTTCGCCTTCCTCGAACGCCATGGGGTGACGCCGCCCAGGTGAGGGGCTAGGGCGGGCGCAACCAAGGAGTATGGCAATGGGTTACCGGGTAGTGGTCGTCGGCGCGACCGGCAATGTCGGGCGCGAAATGCTGGCCGTGCTGGCCGAGCGCGAGTTTCCGATCGATGAGCTGGCTGCGGTGGCTTCGTCGCGTTCGCAGGGGAGCGAGGTCGAGTTCGGCGAGACCGGCAGGATGCTCAAGGTCAGGAATATCGAGAACTTCGATTTCACTGGCTGGGACATCGCGCTGTTCTCCGCCGGGTCCGATGTCGCCAAGGCCCATGCCCCGCGTGCCGCCGCCCAGGGCTGCGTGGTGATCGACAACAGCTCGTACTTCCGGATGGACCCGGATGTGCCGCTGATCGTCCCCGAAGTGAACCCCGACGCAATCGACGGCTACAAGACCAAGATGATCATCGCCAACCCCAACTGCTCGACCGCGCAGATGGTGGTGGTGCTCAAGCCCCTGCATGATGCGGCGACGATCAAGCGGGTGGTGGTGGCAACTTACCAGTCGGTCTCCGGCGCGGGCAAGGACGGGATGGACGAACTGTTCGAGCAGAGCCGCAACATCTTCGTCGGCGATTCGAGCACCCCGGTAAAGTTCACCAAGCAGATCGCCTTCAACGTGATCCCGCACATCGACAGCTTCCTCGACGACGGTTCGACCAAGGAGGAATGGAAGATGGTGGTCGAAACCAAGAAGATCATCGACCCCAAGATCAAGGTCACCGCCACCTGCGTGCGGGTGCCGGTGTTTGTCGGCCATTCCGAGGCGATCAACATCGAATTCGAGGATGAGATCAGCGCCGAGCAGGCCCAGGATATCCTGCGCGAAGCCCCCGGCGTGATGCTGGTCGATAAGCGCGAGGATGGCGGTTACATCACGCCTGTGGAATGCGTCGGCGATGGCGCCACCTATGTCAGCCGGGTCCGCGAAGACCCGACCGTCGAAAGCGGCCTCTCACTGTGGTGCGTGTCCGACAACCTGCGCAAAGGCGCGGCGCTCAACGCGGTGCAGATCGCCGAACTGCTGGGGCGGCGGCATCTGAAGAAGGGGTAGGCATGACCCAGACAATGACCGGCGGCTGCCAATGCGGGCGCGTTCGCTACAGCGCCGAGATCGCCAGCGACGATGCCTATTGGTGCCATTGCCGGATGTGCCAGAAGGCGACCGGCGGGATTGCGGCGGCGTTCGTGCAGGTCGAGCCGGAGGCGCTGACCTGGCTGAGCGAGCCCGATTGGTACCAAAGCTCGCCGATTGCGCGGCGGCCGTTCTGTGCGACTTGCGGGACGCCGCTGGGGTTCCATTTCGCCGACGGGAAGGGGCATCCTGACATCACCGTGGGCAGCTTCGACGATCCGGCGCGGTTCAGGCCGGTCGCCCATGCCGGAGCCGAGTCGATCCACGAGGCCTGGCTCGATACCCGCGATCTGCCGCGGCACTACAGCGCCAGCACCAAGAACGTGGCAGAACGCTGGCAGGCGGCTGGGCTGGAGGTGCCGGAATGAGCGTGACAACCGAATTCTACCCCGGCTTTGGCGGGGCGCAGTTGGCCTTGCACCGGCTGGGGCATGGCAGGCCGTTGATCCTGCTCCACGGGCTGTTTTCCAGCGCGGAAATGAACTGGGGGAAGTGGGGCCAGGCCGAACTGCTCGCCGCAGCTGGGTTCGAATGCCTGATGCCCGACCTGCGCGCCCACGGGCAGAGCGCGGCGCCGCACGATCCGGCGGCCTATCCCGACGATGTGCTGGCGCTCGATCTGGCGGCGCTGGTCGCGCATCTGGGGCTGACCGACTACGACCTGTGCGGCTTCTCGCTCGGTGCGCGCACCTCGGTTCGCGGAGTGATTGCGGGGCTCAAACCTGCGCGGCTGGTGCTGGGCGGGATGGGGCTCGAAGGGCTGGCCGGCTGGACCGCGCGCGGGGCCTTCTTCATCGATGCAATCGACCGGTTCGATCAGGTCAAGCACGGCGATCCGGCCTTCGCGGCGGTGTCGTTCATGAAGACCATGAAGGTCGATCGGGTGGCGACGCGATTGCTACTGCAGACCTTCGCCGATACCCCGCCCGAAGCGCTCGGCCGAATCACCATGCCGACCCTGATCGTCAATGGCGATTCCGATCGCGACAATGGCGATCCGGCCGCGCTGACTGCGGCCTTGCCCGATGCCGTGCAGGCGGTGGTGCCCGGAACCCACATGAGCTGCGTCACCAAGCCTGACCTTGGCGAGGCGATCCGCGACTTTCTTACCGGAACGGCGGCTCGTTGAAGGCCCGCAGCTTGCGGCTATGGAGCTTGGCGCCTTCGGCCCGGAGCAGGTTGCAGGCGGTGGTGCCGATCTTGAGGTGCGCGGCGATGGCTTCCTCGTAGAAGCGGTTGGCCTGGCCCGGCAGCTTGATCTCGCCGTGGAGCGGCTTGTCCGACACGCACAGCAGCGTCCCGTAAGGCACGCGGAAGCGATAGCCTTGCGCGGCAATCGTCGCGCTCTCCATGTCGATCCCGATCGCCCGGCTGAGCGAGAGCCGCTGCGACGAGCGGGTATATTGCAGTTCCCAGTTGCGATCGTCGGTGGTGGCGACAGTGCCGGTCCGCATCCGCTTCTTGAGGTCGGCACCGCTGTCACCGCTGATCATCTCAGCCGCCTGGGCCAGCGCGATCTGGACTTCGGCGATCGCCGGGATCGGGATTTCGGGCGGCAGCACATCGTCGAGCACGTGATCGTCGCGCAGATAGGCGTGGGCCAGCACATAGTCGCCGATCCGCTGGGTATCGCGCAGGCCGCCGCAGTGGCCGATCATCAGCCAGGCTTCGGGCCGCAGCACGGCCAGGTGATCGCAGACCGTTTTGGCATTGGAGGGCCCGACCCCGATGTTGACCAGGGTGATCCCGGTCTTGTCCTCGCGGACCAGATGGTAGGCCGGCATCTGGTGCCGCCGCCAGGCCGTGTCGGACAGCCGGTCGCGCGCGTTCTTGGCCGGCGTATCGAGCTGCAGACCGCCCGCGCCGGTCAGCGCGACATAGCCGTCCTGGCCAAGCTGCTCGCCGGCCCAGTCAACGAATTCATCGACATAGCGGTGATAGTTGGTGAACAGGATGAAGCGCTGAAAATCCTCGATCCGGGTCCCGGTGTAGTGCGCCAACCGAGCCAGGCTGAAATCGGTGCGAAGGCCGTCGAACAGCGCCAGCGGGATGGTCTCTGCCGGATCGTCGATCTTGAGTCCGTCGGACAATTCGTCGCCGATCAGAGCCAGTTCGGTGGTCGGGAAGTGCCGGGCAAGATCCTGCGGGCTGATTCCGGCCAGACCCGAGCTGGCATCGATCACATAGGGAAAGGGAATTTCCTGATTCGACGGGCCGACCTCGACTTCGATGTCATAGTCCGCGGCCAGCAGGTCGATCTGCTCGGTCAGGTAGGCGGTGAACAAGGCAGGCCGGGTTACCGTGGTCGCGTAAGTGCCGGGGTGGGACAACCGCCCGAACGAGCGGCGATAGTCCGGCCGGGTCTCGATCCCGTGATAATGCACCCGGATTTCGGGATAGCACCAGGCCCGGTCGGCGCGGCGTGAAGCTGGGGGAAGGGTGCCGTCGGCTGCAAAATTCGCGATATCGCTTTGCAGGGTGGAGATGGCAGTTTCGTAAACGCGGACCAATTCCGCGATGATCGTTTCTGTCGTTTGCATCTTGGGCCTATAACCACTTGCGGGTTACATTTCAATTGCAACCAACCCGAACCGGTTTCGACCCGGCTTGCGGACGCTTGCCCAGCCAGGGAGAACGCGGTTAGACCCCCCTCGATTTCCTGGTTCGAAGTGGGGGTAATGATGCCTGAGACGCGTACCGGCCTGCCGATCATGACCTTTCCCGATCGGGCCGCGCTGGACAACTGGCTGGCGGAACAACCGCCCGGTGCAGCAGGCGCGTGGCTGCGTTTCGCCAAGAAGGGTGCGGACTTTGCCAGCGTCAGCAAGGCCGTAGCGATCGACTGCGCGCTGTGTCATGGCTGGATCGATGGTCAGCTCGACAAATACGACGCGCACAGCTGGCTGACCCGGTTTACCCCGCGAAAGGCACGGAGCAAATGGTCGCAGGTCAACCGGACGCGCGCGCTCGAACTGGTAGCCGAAGGGCGGATGACTGCTGCGGGCCAGGCTGAAATCGACAAGGCGAAAGGCGATGGCCGCTGGGACGCCGCCTATGCGCCGGCCAGCACAGCCGAAGTGCCGTCCGACCTGCAGGCCGCACTCGCTGCCAATCCGATCGCGGGGGCATTCTTCGCCACCCTGACCGGGGCCAATCGCTATGCAATCCTCTACCGGATCGGGGCGGTCAAGCAGGCCGAGACCAGAGCCCGCAAAATCGGCGAATTCGTGGCGATGCTTGCGCGCGGCGAAACCGTGCACGGCCCAACGAAAAGGGGGCGCCGAAGCACCCCCTGATCGTTTGGAACTGGCAGAAGGTATTAGCCTTCTGCGTCTTCCGCAGCTTCGTCGGCAGCCGGGGCTGCATCGGCACGGGCCGCTTCTTCTTCGGTCATTTCACCGTTACCGGCTTCGAAGTCGGTCGCTGCGGCAGCCGCTGCGTCGTCTTCGAACATGGCCTTGAGGACGTCGACGCCCTGGGCCTGCTGCTCGGCTTCGTCCGGCGAGCGGGCGACGTTGACCTTGACGGAAACAACGACTTCCGGGTGCAGGGTAACCTTGACGTCGAACACGCCGATCGTCTTGATCGGGCGTTCCAGCACGACCATCGACTTGGCGATACCGGCTCCGTCGGCGTTCAGCGCGTCGACGATGTCGCGCACCGAAACCGAACCATAAAGCTGGCCGGCGTTCGACGAGGCGCGGATCAGCACGACCGACTTGCCTTCGACATTGGCCGAGTGGACTTCGGCTTCGCCGCGGCGGCTGGCATTGTCAGCCTCGATCTTCGAGCGGTTGGCTTCGAACACCTTGCGGTTGGCTTCGTTGGCGCGCAGCGCCTTCTTGTTGGGCAGCAGGAAGTTGCGGGCGTAGCCGTCCTTGACGGTGACCACGTCGCCGATCGTGCCGAGCTTCTCGATCCGTTCGAGGAGGATGATATCCATGTCGTCTCTCCCTTACTTGACGAGGTAGGGCAGCAGGCCCAGGTGCCGGGCACGCTTGATCGCCTGGCCGAGCTCACGCTGCTTCTTCGCGGAAACGGCGGTGATGCGCGAGGGCACGATCTTGCCGCGTTCGGACATATAGCCCTGCAGCAGACGCGTGTCCTTGTAGTCGATCGCGGGAGCATTCTTGCCCGAGAACGGGCACGACTTGCGGCGGCGGAAAAATGCGCGGGCCATTGCTTAGAACTCCTCGCGTTCGCGGCGCTTGGCGCGCTCACGGTCTTGCTTGCGCATCTGCACCGACGGGCCTTCTTCATGCTCGTCAACCCGGACGGTCATCCAGCGGATCACGTCTTCGTTGATCGCGGTCTGGCGTTCCAGCTCGGCCACGACGCCCGAAGGGGCCTCGATGTTGAGCATCACGAAGTGCGCCTTGCGGTTGCGCTTGATCTTGTAGGCGAGATTCTTGAGGCCCCAGGTCTCGGTCTTGGTGACCTTGCCCTGTCCGGCTTCGACGATCTCGGTGGCGGTGGCAGCCAGCGCATCAACTTGCGCTTGGCTGAGGTCCTGGCGAGCCAGGAACACGTGCTCATATAGAGCCACGGCATATCCTTCCATCATTCTAACCGATCGCTGGCTGATCCGCACGATTGCGGGGCCCCTCCGGCTTTCTTCGCTTCCCCGGCAAACCGGAGAAGTCGCGGCCCTTAGCGACTTTGCGGGTCAACGCAAGGGAAAAGGGGTCTAATCGCGGTCAGTCAGCTCAACCCTGAACTGGGTGCGATCGACATCGTCGGTAAGCATGCCCTGCATGGTGAAGTGCCCTGGCCGGTCTGAATCATTGTAGAAGCGGAACTCGCCCTTGCTGGTGCTCCATTCGTAGGGCGCAGGCAGCTGCGTGCCGCTCAGCACTTTCATCCGGTAGATCGAGAGGCCGGCCTTGTCGGCGATGACCCAGCATTCGCCCGTGATCGCATAGACACCTTTGTATTCGCTGCCTCCGAGCTTCATGACTTCGAACATCGTCCCCTCGAAGCTCCAGTCGGGATCGAGCCGGAACTGCATTCCCACCCCCGACACGAATTCTCCGCCTTCAAACTGGTCGCTCGGGGTCCGGCTTTGTCCAGCCCAGGTCAGGCCCATGACCCGGCGCATCAGCGCATGATAGGGTTCCGGGACGATAGCCGCGGCCGGGGCGGCGGGAGCCAGCAGGCTGGCGGCAGTCGCCCCCAGAATTGCGCAGCGACGGGTGATCAGGAGCGGCACAACCATCGCCATTCCATACCGCCAAGCCCCCTGAGAAACCTTGTGGATTCGCGACAGTCAGTTCGGTCCCCTTGTCAGGCGGGCCCCGCTGCCGCACAGAACCCCAACCTTTTACGGAGTTTCCGATCCATGCCTACCGGCCTAGTTGCGCTGCTTGACGACATTTCGGTGATCGCCAAGGCGGCTGCCGCGACCATCGACGATGTTGGCGTCGCCGCGGCCAAGGCCGGGACCAAGGCTGCCGGGGTGGTGATCGACGATGCGGCGGTGACCCCGTCCTATGTCACCGAATTCACCCCTGACCGCGAACTGCCGATCATCAAAAGGATCGCGATCGGCAGCCTGAAGAACAAGTTGCTGATCCTGCTGCCGGTCGCGCTGATCCTCAGTCAGTTCCTGCCCTGGGCAGTCACCCCGCTGCTGATGCTGGGCGGACTGTACCTGTGCTACGAAGGCGCGGAGAAAGTGCTGGAGAAGCTGGGCGGTGAAAAGCACGGCGAAACGCTCGAAGACCCGATCACCAACATGGCCGAGTTCGAGCAGGAACGCACCAGCGGCGCGATCCGCACCGATTTCATCCTCTCGGCCGAGATCATGGCAATTGCCCTGGCCGAAGTGGCGGGCGAGCCGCTGCTCAACCGCGCGATCATCCTGGCGGTAGTCGGGGTTGTGATCACAGTTGCGGTCTACGGCGCGGTCGCGCTGATCGTGAAGATGGACGATATCGGGCTGCACCTGGTCGAGAACCGCCACACCGCGTTCGAGAAGAGGCTCGGGCGCGGCCTGCTTCATGCCATGCCAAGGCTGCTGGCCTTGCTGTCAGTGGTCGGAACGGCAGCGATGCTGTGGGTCGGCGGACAGATCGTGATCCACGGTCTGCACGAACTCGGGGTGCATGGCCCGTCCGATTTGGTCCATGCCGTGCAGCATCTGGTCGAGGAAGCCACCGGAGCGCTCGCCGGAGTGCTCGGCTGGTTCACCAACGCGGCGCTGTCGGGCGTGGCCGGACTGGTACTCGGCGCGGTTGTGGCCGTGGTGATCCACGGCGTGCTCAAGCTCAAGACCGGTGCGGAGGCCTAGTTCGAGCCCCAGCCGCCGTCCTTGCCCGGGTCGTAGAGCGGGACGCCGGAGCTCTCTGCCTTGCCGTCATAACCGCTGCGCTGGCGCTGCGCCTCGGCCCGGGCGCGAGCGGCGGCGCTGGACGAGCCGGATCGCGCCGCCCCGGTCCCGCTGCCCCAGCCGTCGTCTTCATCGGCATCAATGGCGAAGGCGCTGGGCTTGGCCGGCTTCGATTGCGAACTGAAGGTTCCGTCCCCGCCGGGGCTCATATTGGAACTGATGGCATAGAAGGCCGCAGCCAGGAACGCCACGAGCATGGCCCGCTGAATCATTTGCCTGGTGTTGGTTTGGCTTCCGTCTTCCACGCCTGGTCTCCGCTGCAAGCCAGCGAAACCTAATCCCGGTGCCTTGCCAAGCGGTTAAGGCAGGCGCTTCAGCAAATCCTTCGCGAACAGGGTCAGGGTGTCGTCGCGCGCGCCCATGATCACGATCCGGTCGCCGGGCCGGGCGAGGGCAGCCATGCGGGTGGCGCATTCGTCACGCGACGGGACGTATTCCGCCGTGCCCCCGGCCGCCGCGATCAGCGCGACGATCCGCGCGCTACCTTCGCTGCGATCGACGGTGCCGCCGAAATAGACCGGATCGCACAGGATCGTGACATCGTCCGGATCCAGCAGGCGCGCGAAGGTCTCGGCCAGTTCGTGACCCATCTGTCGCAGCGGGCCATAGCCGTGTGGCTGGAAGAACGCGATCACCCGGCCCGGCTGCGCCTTGAGCGTCGCCAGCGTCGCCGCGCACTTTTCCGGATTGTGGCCAAAATCGTCGATCACGGTGATCCCGCACCCGCTGGTGCCGATCACGTCGAAGCGGCGGGCCAGCCCGGCATAGCTGCCAAGCGCCGCCACAGCATTACCGGTCTGGACACCGGCAGCACTCGCCGCGGCAATCGCGGCCAGCGCGTTGGAAAGGTTGTGGCGGCCCGGAACGCCCAGCCGCAACTGATGGGTCGAGGCATCGCGCCGGTCGATCACGCTGGCGGCGATCGCGAACGGCTCTTCCTGAATACTGCCCTCGACTACGCCGATCTGCGCCGCCGGGTTGCCGATCGCGTAGGTTACCGAGGGTGTGTAAACCGGCAGGATCGCCGCCGCCTCGGCGTCGTCGAGGTTGACCACGGCCACATCGCAGGTGCGCAGGAAATCCCCGAACAGCGCGCGCAGCTCCTCCATCGACTTGTGATCGAGGCTGACGTTGAGCAGGACTGCGACAGTGGGGCGGTACAGCGCGATCGAGCCGTCGCTCTCGTCGACTTCGGAGACGAACAGACCACCGCCACCAACCCGCGCGCTGGCGAAGGGTGCGTCGGGGCTCGCATAGTTCTTCATCACCGCGCCGTTCATGATCGTCGGATCAAGTCCCGCTTGGTCCATGATCCAGCCGGTCATCCCGGTGACGGTGCTCTTCCCGCTGGTCCCGCCGATTGCGATCCGCGCCGGGGCGGCGTTGAACAGCGCGGCGAGCAGCTCGGCCCGGGTCATCCGCGGACAGCCCAGTTCGCGGGCGCGGACCATTTCCGGGACCGTGTTTTCAACCGCCGCCGAGGCGACCAGGGTCTGGTCGGGCGAAACGATCCCGCCACCGTCCTGCGGGTGGAGCGTGAACCCCAGGCTTTCCAGCCAGGCGAACTTCTCCGGCGTGCGGCCCTGGTCGCGGCTGCGGTCCGATCCCGCCACTTCGGCGCCGGCACCTTTGAGGATCAGCGCCAGCGGCAGCATCCCCGATCCGCCGATGCCGCAGAAGAACCAGGGGTGAGAGGTAAGGTCGGTCATGGCGCTGCGGTATGCGCCCTTGTCTGTCTGCGCAACCGGGCTAGGAAGCAAATATGACCCGCATCGCCATCTGCGCCCCGTCGCGCTCGATCACGCCGGAGGATGCAGCGCGCGTTGCGGCACTGGCGAGCGAGTTCGCCGGGATCGAGCTGCAGTTTCATCCGCAATGCCATTTCGAGCACGGCCACTTCGCCGGAACCGACCGTCAGCGGCTGGAGGCGCTGGTCGAATGCGCCAACGATCCGGCTTTTGACGCGGTCTGGTTCGCGCGCGGTGGCTATGGCTCGAACCGGATTGCCGAGGATGCGATCGCCCGGTTCGATCACGTGGCACAGGACAAGGCTTTTCTGGGCTATTCCGATGGCGGTTATCTGCTTGGTGGGCTCTATCGCCAACGGATCGGCCGTCCGGTCCATGCCACGATGCCGGCCGACATCCGGCGGAGCGGCGGCGAAGCAGCGGTGCGGCGAGTGTTGGGGTTCATCGCGGGAGACAATACGGGACTGGAGCCGGGGCTGGACGATCGCCCGGTCGCCGCCTTCAACCTGATCACCCTGGCGATGCTGTGCGGCACGCCCTTGATGCCGGGACTGGCCGGACACGTGGTGCTGGTCGAGGAAGTCAGCGAGTACGACTATGCGGTCGACCGGCTGTTCTTTCACCTGACTGCCCATCTGGGCGGGATTGCCGGGCTGCGGCTCGGCCGGATCAGCGATGTGCCGCCGAATGAGGTCGAATTCGGCCAGACGGTCGAGGAAATCGCCCGGCACTGGTGCGCCCGGCATTCGATCCCTTACCTTGGCCGGGCCGACATCGGCCACGATATCGACAACACAATTGTACCCTTCGGGCTTGCCCGCAGCTTTGCCGGGCAATAGGCGCGCGAGCGACAAGGAGATCATGGATGAGAGCTTTCGTTTTCCCCGGGCAGGGTAGCCAGAAGGTCGGCATGGGCGTGGACCTTGCCGCCGCCAGCCCGGCCGCGCGCGAAGTGTTCCAGGAAGTCGACGATGCACTGGGGCAGAAACTTTCGGCGATCATGGCCGAGGGGCCGGAGGATGCGCTGACCCTGACCGAGAACGCCCAGCCGGCGATCATGGCCAATGCCATCGCGGTGCTGCGGGTGCTTGAGCGGGAAGGCGGGATTACGCTTGCCAACAAGGCCGATTTCGTCGCCGGGCACAGCCTCGGCGAATATACCGCGCTGTGTGCCGCTGGCGCGTTCAGCCTGGCCGATACTGCGCGCCTGCTCAAGCTGCGCGGACAGGCGATGCAGGCGGCGGTGCCGGTCGGTGTCGGGGCGATGTGCGCACTGCTCGGTGCCGATCTGGCCAAGGCCCAGGCGCTGGCCAATGCGGCGGCGCAGGGCGAGGTTTGCACCGTCGCCAACGACAACGATCCGGGTCAGGTCGTGCTGTCAGGCCACCGCGCCGCGATCGAGCGGGCAGTGGCGATGGTCAAGGACTTCGAAATCAAGCGCGGCGTGCTGCTGCCGGTTTCGGCCCCGTTCCACTGTCCGCTGATGCAGCCGGCTGCCGATGCCATGGCCGAGGCGCTGGCGCAGACGCCGCCGGGATCGCTGACTGTACCGCTTTACGCCAACGTCACCGCCGCAGTCGTCGCTGAGCCGGGCGAGGTCCAGCGCCTGCTCGTCGAACAAGTCACGGGCCGGGTCCGCTGGCGCGAAAGCGTGATCGCGATGAAAGAGGCGGGGGTCGAGAGCTTCGTCGAACTCGGCGGTAAGGTGCTTGGGCCGATGATCGGTCGCAGCGTAAGCGATGTAAGCGTGATCAGTGTCGTCGGCATGGCCGATATTGAGGCACTGTTGGACGCCCAACTATAGGTTTGTGTCCTGGCCGTGAAGGCTTACGATAATGACCAGCAACAGAGGATGGTTTTTGGCATGACAAACGAAGACGCTGGCGAGTCGATCTGGATCGAACCCCGGATTGTAGTTCTCGACGTGGAAGAGACCCATCTCAATCCCGGCGTTGGCCGCGATGGCGGTATCGCCGATTGCTCCAAGTCCTGATCCCGGCGCCCGCAATGCGCGGGCCCGAATCCCGTGCAAGGCGTTGACCCGGACCGGCTCACGCGCCATTGCCCGCTGATTGACGATTAACGGGAGCGCTGCCGCCATGTTCGACCTTACCGGAATGACCGCCCTCGTCACCGGTGCCGCCGGAGGAATCGGCTCGGCGATCAGCCATGCCTTGGCCAGGCAAGGGGCGCGGCTGGCATTGTCGGGCACCAATCCGGCCAAGCTGCGCAGCTTTCGCGAAGAACTGAATGACATCTATGGCCACGACCATGTCGAGATCACCTGCGATCTGTCCAATTCGGAGCAGGTCGAGCATCTGGTCCCGGCCACGGTCGATACCCTCGGCAAGATCGATATCCTGGTCAACAACGCCGGGATCACCCGTGACAACCTCGCCATGCGAATGAAGGACGAGGAGTGGGACGCGGTAATCCGGGTCAACCTCGAGGCGGCGTTCCGGCTGATGCGCGCGGCTTGCAAGCCGATGATGAAGGCGCGGCACGGGCGGATCATCTCAATCACCAGCGTGGTCGGCGCGACTGGCAATCCCGGCCAGGTCAACTATGCCGCGGCCAAGGCCGGGCTGGTCGGCATGTCGAAGTCATTGGGCCAGGAAGTCGCCAGTCGCGGGATTACCGTGAACTGTGTTGCCCCCGGCTTCATCCGTACCGCGATGACCGAGGTGCTGCCCGATGCGCAGAAGGATGCGCTCAACGCCCGGATCCCGATGGGCCGGATGGGCGAGGGCGAGGATATCGGCGCTGCGGTGGCCTATCTGGCCAGCAAGGAAGCCGGATACATCACCGGACAGACGCTCCATGTGAACGGCGGGATGGCGATGATTTCGTGAGGTAACCGAGCTTCGGCCCGCAACCCGCGAAATTATCCCCAGTTTCCCCCGGAATCGTGCCGCGCAGCCTTGCCGCTCGCCCGCCATTGGCTAAGGAATATTGACCGCAAACCAAGGCGCGCGGGAGCGATTCCCTTTGCGCGCCCCAGGGGGATACGAGTCGATCATGAAGGCCACCATCGAACGCGCGACGCTGCTTAAGTGCCTGTCGCACGTCCAGTCCGTCGTTGAACGGCGCAACACCATCCCGATCCTGTCCAACGTGCTGATCGAAGCGGCCGGCGATGGCACGGTCAAGGTCATGGCGACCGACCTTGACCTGCAAGTCGTTGAAAGCATGACCGCGGTTTCGGTTGAAAGTGCCGGAGCGATCACCGTCTCCGCGCACCTGCTGTTCGACATTGCCCGCAAGCTGCCCGATGGCAGCCAGGTCAGCCTGGAAACCGCCGACAACCGCATGACGGTCAAGGCGGGGCGGAGTCGGTTCAGCCTGCCGACGCTGCCGCGCGACGATTTCCCGATGATCGTCGAAGGCGATCTGCCGACCAGCTTCGAACTGCCGGCGGCGATGCTCGCCCAGCTGATCGATCGCACCCGCTTTGCGATCAGCACCGAGGAAACCCGCTATTACCTCAACGGCATCTTCATCCACGTCACCGACGAAGAGCTGCGCGCGGCGGCCACCGATGGTCACCGCCTGGCCCGCTTCACGATTGCCCGGCCCGATGGGGCTGAGGGCATGCCTGACGTGATCGTGCCGCGCAAATGCGTCGCGGAGCTGCGCAAGCTTCTCGAAGAATCGCTCGATACCAACGTGTTGATCGACCTGTCGGCCAGCAAGATCCGCTTCACCATGGGCGGCGAAAGCGGCGTGGTGCTGACCAGCAAGCTGATCGACGGAACCTTCCCCGATTACAGCCGCGTGATCCCGACCGGCAACGACAAGCTGCTCAAGCTCGATCCCAAGAGCTTCTGGGAAGGGGTTGACCGCGTTGCCACGATCGCCACCGAAAAGACCCGCGCGGTCAAGATGGCGCTGGAGAATGACAAGGTCACGCTCTCGGTCACCAGCCCCGACAACGGCACTGCCGCCGAAGAAGTGCCCGCCAGCTACAGCTCGGCCGGGTTCGAAATCGGGTTCAACGCGACCTACCTCAAGGATATCCTGAGCCAGATCGATGGCGACACGGTCGAACTGCACCTCGCCGACGCCGGGGCGCCGACCCTGATCCGCAAGGACGACAAGAGCCCGGCGCTGTACGTGCTGATGCCGATGCGGGTCTGAGCTTTACCAAGCCGCAAACACTTGCTTCAATGGGCGCTCCACCAATGGGGCGCCCATTTGCGTTGAGGGAGAGAGCGATGAGCCAGACCGTCCAGTTCCAGCGTCACGATCTGGCGCAGTCACGGATCGTCGATGCGCCGCTGCCGCCCCTCGGCGATGGCGAAGTGCGGCTGCGGATCGAGAGTTTCTCGGTCACCGCCAACAACGTCACCTATGCAGTGGTCGGCGATGCCTTCGGCTACTGGAACTTCTTCCCCGGCGAGGGTGAGTGGGGCGTGGTGCCGATGTGGGGCCATGCCGTGGTCGAGCAATCCAACCACCCGGATATCGCGGCGGGTGAGCGGGTCTATGGCTACATGCCGATGGGCCAGAACCTTGACGTGTTGCCAGTCGGCGTTTCGGCTGGTGGATTCAGCGATGGCGCGGCGCATCGCCAGCCGATGAGCCCGATCTACAATCAGTACAGCCGCCTTGCCGCCGATCCCGAGCATGATCCGGCGCGCGAGGCCGAGCGGATGATCTTTGGTCCGCTGTTCAAGACCGGGTTCCTGATTGAAAGCATGTTCCGGGGCGAAGGCTGGCACGGTGCGCAGCAAGTGGTGATCACCTCGGCCTCGTCCAAAACTGCGCTCGCCCTGGCCAGCGTTGCGCGCGAGCGGTCACCCGAAATTCGCCGGATCGGACTGACTTCGCCGGGCAATGTCGGATTCGTTCGGGCTAGCGGGTTCTATGACGAAGTGCTGGCCTATGACGCGATTCCCGGCCTGCCGCAGGTGCCTGCGGTCTCGGTCGATTTCGCAGGCAATGCCGCCGTTCTGCACGCGATCCACACTGCGCTGGGTGAGCACCTCAAATCCTCCTGCACGGTCGGCGCGACCCATGTCGGGGCCGGTTTCGGGCGTGACAACGGGCCAATCCCGGGACCGACGCCAACGCTGTTCTTCGCGCCCGACCACGCCGTCGCGGCGATCAAGGAACTCGGCCCCAAGGCGTTCGGCGAAGCGGTCGCGACCAGCTGGAAGCGGTTCCTGGCCGACGCCGGTGGGGCAGTGACGGTCGACACCCGCACGGGTTTGCCCGCAGCACAGGACGCCTTCGCCGCGATTCACGTCGGCAAGGCTGATCCTGCGG
>CALCQB010000181.1 GCA_937897535.1 uncultured Novosphingobium sp.
GGGCGACGCTGGTCCACGCTTTTGCCGACGCCTGGGTGATCGAGGGCCAGGGCAGCGCCGGGATCGAAGTCACCGCACAGCTGGCCGCGCGCGGACTCGAAGCCCCGACCCGGATCGTCTGCCCCTGCGGCGGCGGCGGGCTGACCGCCGGCCTCGCCCTCGCCTGCCCCGATGCCGAGATCGTGCCGGTCGAGCCCGAAGGCTGGGATGATGTGCGATTGAGCTTGGAGGCGGGTGAGATCGTGGCCGTGCCCGACCCGTCTTACCCCACTGCCTGCGATGCCTTGCAGACCCCCGCCACCCGCCCGATCAACTTCGCGGTGCTGAACGGGCGGGTGCCGCGCGCGCTGGTCGTCACCCCGGCCGAGGTCCGCGCGGCGCAGCGCTGGGCCTTCTCAAATCTCCACCTGGTGGTCGAGCCCGGCGGAGCCGCAGCGCTGGCGGCGGTGTTGGCCGGAAAGACCCCGGTCGATGGCCGCACCGTGGTGATCCTCTCGGGCGGAAACACCGATCCCGCCGCCTTTGCCGCGGTGCTGGCTGGCCAAGACTAGTTGCATTTGACAATTGGTTGCATCGGGAACACCTTTCGCCGCCTCGGGTCAACAGGCTGAGGGGGAGAACAATTCATGCAAGCGCAGATGCTCGCGCCGGCCGCGGTGCTGGTGTTGTGGTCGATAATCATGCTGGTCTGGCTGGCGGCGACGCGGTTGCCGCCGCTGTTCAAGCAGCCGGGCGGAATGGCTGCGGCCAAGCCAGGCGGACGCGGCGCCGATCTGGAGGGCGTGCTGCCCGACAATATCAACTGGAAGTCGCACAACTACACCCACCTGATGGAACAGCCGACGCTGTTCTATGCCACCGTGGTGATCCTGGCGCTGATGGGCCCGAACGAAGGCGATGTGGCGATCGCCTGGGGCTATGTCGTGCTGCGGATCGCCCATTCGCTGTGGCAAGCCACGATCAACAAGGTGCCGGTCCGCTTCACGCTGTTCATCCTGTCGACGATCTGCCTGATTCTGCTGGCGATCCACGCGTTTGAACTGACCGCGCTCGCAGCCTGATTTTTCAAAAGGGGGAGAATGACAATGGAAATCCTGAAACCGCTGGCCGTCCTGGCCGGATGGACCATGATCATGTGGATCTGGATGTACGCCACCCGGATCCCGGCGATCAACAAGCTGCCCAAGCCGACCGAGCCGGGTGCCGATCAAGGCTGGACCGGGGCGATGCTGGAAAACCTGATCCCGCGCGAGATCCAGTGGAAGGCCCACAACTACAACCACCTGCACGAAGCGCCGACCGTGTTCTATGCGGTCGCGCTGGCGCTGGCGCTGCTTGAAAAGGGCCACGGCCTCAACCTGACGATCGCCTGGGCCTATGTCGCGCTTCGGATCGTCCATTCGATCTTCCAGGCCACGGTCAACAAGGTGATGCCGCGCTTTGCGCTGTTCGCGCTATCGAGCCTGTGCCTGATGGCATTGACGCTGCACCTGATCCTGGCGGTATTCCACTAGGCGAAGCGAAGACCCCGGCCGAACGTATCCGGCCGGGGCTCTGCTCAGAACGCCTTGCGCAATTGCAGGGTGATCACCCGCCCGCGCGGATCGATATAGTCGCGCTGGTAGGACAGCGGCACCACGCCGCTGCCATCGGTGACCTTCTGCACCGAATCGAACAGGTTTTCGATCCGCAGCGAGACTTGCGCGCCCTTCAGAAAGGGCACGGCCTTGATCACCTTGGGCATCATCGACAATTCGGCGAACAGGAACAGATTGACGCTGGTGGTGCTGCCGAACCGCAGGTCGGTGGTCCCCGGCAGGCCGCTGGACCGCAGCGTGGTCGGCGCGTTCCAGCTGCCCTGGAAGAAGCTGCCGAAGCCCTTGTAAAACACCCCGCCGTTGAACTCGAGCGAGTGGCGCGGCGTGCCGCCGGTGGCGATCGCATCGCCGCCGAGCAGATCGAGCACCGGACCGCCCGGCGCGATCGTCACCAGGTTTTCGAACTGAACGGTGTGATAGACCCCCAGGCTCCACCGCCCCGGAGGTCCGCCACCGCCGAACAGCGCGCCCATTGCCCCGCCGCCGCCGCGACCGCCGCGCGGTCCGCCGCCACCGCCGCCGCCCGCCGGGCGCGGGGTGGCAGGTGCGCTTGCACCGGCTCCGCCGCCGCCACGTGGCGGGCCGCCCAGGCCCATCATGCCGCCGCCCCCTTCGGGCTGCTTGCCGATCCCGCCCGAGGTGTTGAACCCCCAGCGCAGCCGCGAGCTTTCCTGGCTCGCGAAGGTTACCGGGCGCTGGTCGATCGAGATCAGCCGTCCGGTAGTGGCATCACGCACGACCCGGCCGGGAAAGGCCGCCTCGATTTCCGGGGTGAGCAAGGGGAAGGTGCTGCTGACATTGGCCGAGCGGTTGCGGAACCATTCGACCAGCAGGTTGGTGTCCTTGATCGGCAAGGTCCAGTTGGCTGACAGCTTGATATCGCGCTGCTGTTCGCGAAGGAGCAGCGGATTGCCGCCGCCGATCACGGTCACCAGCACGGTCTCGCCGCGGCTGAAATCATAGACCGGGACATTGAACGACTGGATCAGCGGATTGCCGAGCTGGCTGATCGAGGGCGCTTCCTGGTTGACGATATAGCTCGCCCCCAGGCTCAGCTTCTCGGTCGGGCCCCAGGTGATCCCGGCGCTCCAGTCGTTGACCGTGCCGAAGTCCGAGACGTTGCTCCAGTTGCCGCTGAGGTTGAGCGTGAGGTCGCCCACGCCAGCGCCGAAGTTCTCACGTCGGCTGGTGATCGGGATCGCCAGATTGGCGCCGCCCTGCACCCGGAAGCGGTTCAGCGAGACCGGCCCGACGGTCGAGCGCTGATCGAGGCTGGCGAAATCGATCCAGGTCGTGCCGACCTTGAAGGTGGTGGCGACATAGCCGCCGGGCAGCCGCAGCGGACGGCCCGAAACCGTGATCAGGCTCTCGACCCGCTCGGAATTGTTGGTCGCCGTGGCTTGTCCGCCGCCGCTCGCCGTCGGCAGGTCGATCAGGGTGCGGGTTTCGGCGTGGGTCCCGTCGACCGTGGCGTTGAGCAGCCACTTGCCGAGCTGGGTGTTGTAGCCCGCCCCGGCCGAAGCCGAGGTCGTGCGGGTCAGCCGCTCGAGCGGGTCGAGCGCCGCCCCCGCTACCACCGTATTCAGACCCGAAAAGCTGCGGCTGTCGTTGCGGCTGGCTTCGCTGCTGAGCGTGATCTGCCCGCCGGTTCCGTCCTTGCCGAGCCCCTTGGTGTAGGAGGCATTGAGCCCGAAGCTGCGCGAATCCGCGATCAGGGTGCGGTAAGCGGCGGGATCGGGATCGGTCGACACCGTCGAAGTGGTGGTCTGGACAATATCGCGCTCGGCCTCGAACAGCGGGGTGGTGTCGCTGGCGCTGGCCGTCACCGAAAACCGGTTGAGCTTCTGGATCTTGATCAGGGTTGCTTCGGTATTCCAGGAGGAGAACCCGCCGCACGTCGGCAGGCTGTAACCCGCCTCGACCCGCTTGCTGGCGAAATCGTCCTTGAGGATCAGGTTGACCACCCGGGTGTTGGGCGGACTGCCATAACGCAGCGCCACTTCCTCGGGCAGGATCTCGACCCGCTTGATCGCTTCGGGCGGGTAATTGCGCATTTCGCGGAAGTTGGTGATCCGCTGGCCATTGACCAGGATCAGCGGCTGCCCGCCACCGCCCCGGCCCCGGCCCGAACCGGTCTGCGGGGCAACCTTGGTCAGGAGGTCGGCGACCGAGGTTGCGCCCAGCGACTGGATCTCGGCCTCGTCAAAGGTGGCGATCGGGGCCTGCGCGGCATCGATCTGCCCGGCATAACGGGTTGCGACGACCACGATTTCGCCCGCCGCCGCTGGCCGACCGTCATCCACCTCGACGTCAGTTGACGCCTGGTCGATCGCCGCGCTTTCGGCAGCGGCAGGTTCGGCTTCCCGCGCCAAAGCAGGCGTTGCCGCGAGAACGAGAGTAAGGGCAGTCAGGCTTCGCATGGAAAGGGGATTGCTCCGAAAAGAACGAACGAGTGTCGCAGTCCCCATCCCTGTGGGCGTCACTGGCCGAGCGGAACCTGAATGGCAATGACGCCCATCGTATCAAATTGTCGCTTTGCAGAAGGATAGCCGCAAACGCCAAAGGCTTTCCTTTTGGCGATTCCGCCGCTATGGCGCGGCGCGATCAACCCAATTTGAGACGGATTACAGGCGCGAATGGCGAAGGAAGAACTACTCGAAATGCGTGGGCAGGTGGTTGAACTGCTGCCCAATGCGATGTTTCGCGTCCGCCTGGAAAACGATCATGAAATCCTGGGCCATACCGCCGGCAAGATGCGCAAGAACCGCATCCGGGTGCTGGTAGGCGATGAAGTGCTGGTCGAACTGACCCCCTACGATCTGACCAAGGGCCGGATCACCTATCGCTTCATGCCGGGCCGTGGCGGCCCCGGCCAGTTCGGTTGATTTGACCGCCCTCAGCCTTGTCCTCGGCAGTTCCTCTCCGCGCCGCCGCGAGCTGATCGCGCGGCTGGGGCTTGCGCCTGCGCGAGTTGCAGCAGCTGATATCGACGAAAGCCCGCACCAGGGCGAACAGCCCCGCCCCTATGCCGCGCGGATGGCCCGCGAGAAAGCCGCGGCGATTGCTGGCGACGGCGCGTTTGTGCTGGCCGGCGATACGGTCGTCGCGCTGGGGCGGCGGATCCTGCCCAAGGCCGAGGACGAAGCGACCGCGCGGCAGTGCCTGAAGCTGATGTCGGGCCGCCGCCACCGCGTGCTGTCCGCGATCGCGCTCAAATATCCCGACGGCATCCTGCGCGAGCGGCTGTCCGAAACGATCGTCCGGTTCAAGCCGCTGTCGCAGCTCGAGATCGACGCCTACATCGCTGGCGGCGAATGGCACGGCAAGGCCGGTGGCTATGCCATCCAGGGCAGCGCCGAGGGGTTGATAGCGTGGATCGCGGGATCGCATTCGGGGGTGATGGGCTTGCCGCTGTTTGAGACCCGGGCGCTGCTCAAGGCTGCGGGGTTCCCCCTTGGCTGAGTGGCTGGTCGAACAAGGGATCGGCGAAGAGCGGGCCCTGCTGGTCGAGCGCGGCGAAGCCATCGCGGCGCGGCTGCGCTGGGCTGGCGGGCTGGAGGCCGGCTTCGTCGAGGACGCCCGGCTGATCGCCCGCACCGCCAATTCGAAGCGCGGCACCGCCCGCTTTGCGAGCGGCGAGGAAGCGCTGGTTGACGGACTGCCGCACGAAGCCAACGAAGGCGCGAACCTGCGGCTGGTGGTGACCCGCGCCGCCATGGCCGAACGCGGCCGGCTCAAGCGCGCGCAGGCCCGCCCGACCCAGGACGCCCCTCGCCCCGCCCCGTCACTGGCCGAGGAACTGGGAGCGAGAGTGGTCCGGCGGTTTCCCTCGGGACTGTGGGAAGACCTGTTCGGCGATGCCTGGACCGGCGAATTCGCCTTCAGCGGCGGCGCGCTGACGATCACGCCGACCCCGGCGATGACCCTGGTCGATATCGACGGCACCCTGCCCCCGCGCGATCTGGCGCTGGCGGCGGTCGAGCCGCTCGCCGAAGCGCTGGCCCGGCTCGATCTGGCCGGTTCGATCGGGATCGACTTCCCGACCCTGCCGGACAAGAACGACCGCAAGCAGGTCGACGGCGCGCTGGAACGTGCGCTGGACGATTGGCCGCACGAACGCACCTCGATGAACGGGTTCGGCTTTGTCCAGCTGGTAGCCAAACTAACCCGGCCTTCGCTGCTGCACCTCTATGCCCGCAATCCCGCCGGAGCCGCCGCACGGTTATTGCTGCGCGCGGCCGAACAGGTCGACACCCACGGCGCGGTACTATTGCTGAGCTGCCATCGGGCGGTCGAAGCGGCGCTGGAGGCCGATTGGCGGGCTGAACTCGCGCGCCGCACCGGCCGGGAAATCCGGATCAAGGCCGATCCGGGTCTTGCCCTGGCAGCCGGTTTCGCGCAGGCGCTGAAGCCATGAACAGTTCGTTCAAGAAATGCCCGGTCTGCGGCAAGCCCCGCAGCGAGGAGCACGCGCCGTTTTGCGGGGTCCGCTGCAAGGACCGCGATCTGGTCCGCTGGCTCGACGATGGCTATGCGATCCCCGGCCCTGCGGCGCTCAGCGAACACGAGGGCGACGAAGACGAAGCAAACGCCTGAAAGTATCTTGCCAAGCGCGCCCGGCTTCGCCATAGGCGCGCTTCCTGACGCGCGGTGCCCCTTGGGGCGCAACGCCGAGGCGATGCCCGAGTAGCTCAGTTGGTAGAGCAGCGGATTGAAAATCCGCGTGTCGGTGGTTCGAATCCGCCCTCGGGCACCAGTTTTCGGAAATTGAGAATGTCCGGGGGACATTCTCCCGAAAACTCCCAAGCGCAAGCGCCGGGCCGCGCTATCGACCCAGCCCCGCATTCCCCCTAATTCGTCAGTGTGGGCCGATCAATCGGCCGCCTTCAGCTCAGCCCACGCCGCCAGCGCCCGCGCCCTGCCTTCGCTATGCTCGACCAGCTTGCGCGGGTAGCCGCGCACCGGCAGCGGCGGATCGTGGATCGCAGCTTCGGGCAGAAGCGCCAGTTCGGGCACCCATTCGCGGATATATTCGGCGGCATCGAACTTGTCCGACTGGCTTAGCGGGGCCATGATCCGTACGAACATGTTGGCGTCGACCCCGGACCCGGCGCTCCACTGCCAGTTGACCGCGTTCTGGCCGTAGTCGGCGTCGAGCAGCGTATCCCAGAACCATTGCTCACCGCGCCGCCAGTCGATGAGCAGGTGCTTGATCAGGAACGAGGCGACGATCATCCGCACCCGGTTGTGCATCCAGCCGCTGTGCCACAACTGGCGCATCCCGGCATCGACGATCGGATAGCCGGTGCGGCCTTGCTGCCAGGCGGCAAGGTCGGCCTCGGCCTCGGGCCCGGTGCGCCATGGCAAGCTATCGAACTTGGCACTGGCATTTTTGGCACCATAGTCCGGCGCTTGCAGGATCACGTTCTGGGCATAGTCGCGCCAGCCGAGCTCGCCCAGAAAGGTGCCGGTGGAGCCGCCAAGGCTGGCGGTTTGGTGCCAGATCGTCGCGGGCGAAATCTCTCCGAAGGCGAGGTGTGGAGACAGCCGCGAGGTGCCTTCGACCGCCGGGAGATTCCGCTGCGCCTGATACCTGGCCGCGCGACCGACAAAGTCTTCGAGCCGCTCCTGCGCGCCCGTTTCGCCCGGGGTCCATTCGGCGCGCATCCCGCCGGCCCAGTCGGGCCTGGTCGGGAGCAGGTTCCAGCTGTCCAGTGTGTCGCTGGCCGGCCAGCTTTCCGGCGCGGGAATAGCCCCCGGCACCGGCAGCGGCGCGGGCGGCGGCAGGCGCTCCTGTAACGCGCGCCAGAACGGGGTGTAGATCTTGTAGGGCGTGCCCGAACCGGTCAGCACCGTTCCCGGCGGGGCGAGGTAATTGCCGTGATGCAGGTGCAGCGTCAGCTGCTTTGCGACCGCGCGTTCGGCGTTGCGCCACCACGGCTCGTAATGGTGCAGCGCGTGGACTTCGCGCGCGCCGACCTCATCCGCCAGCGCC
>CALCQB010000182.1 GCA_937897535.1 uncultured Novosphingobium sp.
GAGTCTGGGCCGTGTCTCAGTCCCAGTGTGGCTGATCATCCTCTCAGACCAGCTAAGGATCGTCGGCTTGGTAGGCCTTTACCCCACCAACTACCTAATCCTACGCGGGCTCATCCTTTGCCGATAAATCTTTGGTCCGAAGACATCATCCGGTATTAGCAGTCATTTCTAACTGTTATTCCGAAGCAAAGGGCAGATTCCCACGCGTTACGCACCCGTGCGCCACTAGACCCGAAGGTCTCGTTCGACTTGCATGTGTTAGGCATGCCGCCAGCGTTCGTTCTGAGCCAGGATCAAACTCTCAAGTTTGTGTCCAATCTCACAACAGCACAGGCCGAAGCCTGCCATCTGACGTAAAATTAATTCAGGGATCAATTACCCTGCACATATCTAAACGTATGGTTACGTTAGGACATGTAAAGTCTTGACCCGACGAGGAAAACCCCGCCGGAGACTTAAAGGTAACGACTATTTTAAACTGCCACCCCGAGCCCTGAAGCCCCGGGAGCAGGCGCCGTCGCCCACATGTCCCTTCATCTAAACCGACAATGTCAAAGAGCCGCCGACAAAATCAGGCGGACAACCATCGTACCCCGCTTTTTAGGTCGGGGGACTTGTTGTCCGTCTATGTTGGCGACCGGGGCGGTAGACCGTTTGAAGCGGCGTTCCCGTCCGGTGAACGGGCCTCTAAGCCTGACCTCTGATTCGGTCAACGCCTTTTTGCAATTTTATTTCAAACGGCCTCAAATCCGCAGAAATCCATGGGGTCGAACCCGCATTCCGGTCGCCCAAGGCTCGAATCGTTGCAGCGGCGCGTAACTTTTTTCCCAATCGCCCCGGCAGTAGCCGATGATTAACGCCCCTTAGCTATACCGCGCACCATGTCAGAGGTCGCTCTCTCCCCCGCGATTCCCGCACCGCCGCGCGTGGCCGTGGTCGTGCCAGCTTACGGCGTTGCCCATCTGGTCGGCGAGGCGCTCGATTCGCTGCTGGCCCAGTCGATGCCGGACTGGGAATGCGTGGTGATCGACGACGGCGCGCCCGATGATGTCGCCGGCGCCGTAGCCCCTTATCTAGCCGACCCGCGGATCCACTTCCTCGCCACGGCCAATCAGGGCGTATCAGGTGCACGCAACACCGCGATAGCCGCGACCACCGCGCCTTACATCGCTTTGCTCGACGGTGACGATCGCTTCTGCCCGGACTATCTGGCGCGGACCCTGGCCCGGCTCGATCACGACCCCAGCCTTCGCCTGGTTACCGTCAACGCGCTGATCTTTGGCGCGGTCCCGCGCGAGCGGCTCTGCTTTGAACAACGCCAGGGCCGCAGTGACGGGCTCCATGGCAGCCTGGCCGACGTGCTCGACCGCAGCTTCGGGGTCTATATCGGCACCACCTTTCGCCGCGCCGACTTTGTCCGCACCGCCGGGTTCGATCCGACTTTCACCCATTCCGAAGATTTCGACATGTGGGTCCAGCTGATGCAACTCGGCGGGCGGGCCGGTTATGTCGACGAGGTGCTGGGCGAATACCGGGTCCGTTCCAATTCCGCCTCGGCCAGCCGCGAACGGATGCTGCGGGGCAACCTGCGGGTCTATGAAAAGGCGCTGGCCGCCATGCAGCCGGATGCCCCCGAGCGTGAACTCGCTCTGCGCCTTGCCCACGAGACCCAGCAAGCGATCGCGTTCGAGCACGCGCTGGACCGGGTGATCGACGGCGACACCGCCGGTGGTCTGGCCGCACTGCGCAAGGTCAAGGCCGAGGTCGGCGGTCTGGTCTGGTCGCTGTCATTCGCATTGTGGAGCCTGCTTCCGGCACTTGCCCGGCCGATGCTGGCCTGGCGCCGCCGCGCCCACAGCCGCGGCCGCTCGGAAGGCGGGCTCAAGGCCCTGCTTGAAAGCCCGCCGCTATGACCATGGCCGGCGATGCCGCGCTGGAAAGCGGCGAACTGCGCTCCAAGGTCCGCAGCGCGGTGATCTGGCGCTCGGGCACACAGATCTTCAGCCAGCTGCTGGCCTGGGTCTCGACCTTCCTGGTCATGCGGATGCTGCCGCTGTCGGACTATGGCCTGTTCGCGATGACCTCGTCGGTGCTGGTCCTGCTCAGCCTGCTCAATGGCTACTCGTTCGCCAACGGTGCGATCCAGGACAAGGACTTCAGCGCGCAGAAGCTGCGGCAGTTGTTCGGACTGCTGATCGTCACCAATGGCGCCCTCGCCCTGGCCCAGGTGCTGCTCGCCCCGCTGGTGGCAGGCTATTACAACGAACCGCGCGTCACCGACCTGCTGCGGGTTCAGGCGCTGATCTATCTGACCAACCCGTTCCTGGCGCTGGGCTATACCGTGCTGTCCCGGCAGATGGACTTTCGCCATCAGGCCCAGGTCAACATGGGTTCGGCGCTGCTGGGCGCGCTGACCGCGCTGACCGGGGCCTTTTCGGGTTGGGGAGTATGGACGCTGGTCGCCGCGCCGCTGGCGCTGTTCGTCAGCCGCGCGATCGGCATGATGGCGGCAGCGCGAACCTGGGTCTGGCCCAGTTTCGACTTTCGCGGTGCCCGGGCGCTTGCCGACTATGGCGGGATCGTGATGGGCGGACAGATCTTCTGGTTCGTGCAGACCCAGTCCGACATCATCATCGCCGGGCGCCTGCTCGGCAAGGACGACCTCGGACTTTACACCGTCAGCCTGTTCCTCGCGCAGATCTTCGTGACCAAGGTGGTTCCGCCGCTCAACGAAGTGGCCTTTTCAGCTTACGCCCGGATCCAGCACGATTCCGCCGCGGTCGCCGCCGGGTTCCTCAAATCGCTGCGGGTGGTGATGCTGCTGGCGCTGCCGTTCTGCCTGGGCATGGCCGTCACGGCCGAGCCGCTGGTCCGGACCATGCTGGGCGAGGACAAGGCCCATGCCGCGCCGATCGTCGCGCTGCTGGCGCTGGCGATGCCGTTCATGACCCTGCACGTGCTGTTCGCGCCGGCCACCAATGCCTGCGGACGGCCTGGCCTGGCCACCCGCAGCTCGATTCTCGGCACCTTGCTGATGCCGGTCGCCTATTTCGCCGGGGTCCGGTGGGGTGTGACCGGCCTCGCCGCAGCCTGGCTGGTATCCTATCCGCTGCTGACCGCCATGTCGGCCGCATGGTCATTGCCGGTGATCGGGATCAAGCCGCGCGCCTTGCTCGCAGCGTTGCAGGCACCGCTGCTGGCCGGGCTGGCGATGGTCGCGGGCGTGGTGCTGGTCGACCGCGCCCTGCCCGACTTGCCGCAAGTACTCCGGCTGAGCGCGCTGGTGACGACCGGTGCGGCGTTCTACGGCGGCTGGCTGCTGGTCTTTGCCCGGCAGCGGATCGATGAGGTGCTGGATCTGGTCCTGAAACGCTAGGCTGCTGCGCGCTGGGCTGCACCCAGCCCGGCGATCGCTTGCACTGCCGCTTGGGCATAGGCCCCGCGGTGAAAGCGATAGGTCCCGACGAAATGAACAAAGGCCGCTTGGGCCGCGACCGGTTCGTTCCAGAAATTGAGGTAGCGGCTATAAGGCAGCAGCACCGGCTCGCCTTCGTTGGCGACGATCACGTTGCTCATCACCTGTTCGCTGCCCCACTGCGCCCACGCCTCGGCACCAAGCAGGGCACTCGCCGCGACGCTGAACGCATCGGCGATCTCGCGCCCCCGCCCGCCCGGAGCGAACCCCGCAAATCCGGCGCAGCCGCGCAAGTAATGCGTCAGACCAAGCTCTGCGGCGAGCATGGCCATCGCCGCTTCGGTCTTCTCCTGGATATGCGCAGCCGCCGGAACCGCCGCGAGATCGCGGGCATAGGCGCGGGCCGGCAACCAGGCCGAATCGACCCCGCCCAGCAGGGTAAAGTCGCGCCCGGCAGCGATGGCCGCGCCGATCTCTGGCACCGGACCCAGCGTCACCGTGTCCGAATCGAGCTGGATCACGTAATTGTCGCGGCGCAGTTCCAGCAAGGTCAGCAGCCGTTCCCAGCATCCGCCCCGCGGGCACGGGGCAGATTGCACATCGGCAATTGCCCGGATCTCCGGCCGATCGAGGTGGTGCGCCAGCACCGCGCGGTCTTCACCGGTCAGGGTGCCATCGTCGAGGATCACGAACCGGCCGCGCCCCAGTTGGGCGTGGAGGCTTTTCGCGGCGACCAGATAGGGCACCACCACCCGCGTCCCGATCATCGAGAACAGCACCACGCCATCATCGGCGCAGCGCAACGGTGGCGTTGCCAGCACCGCGCGGGCATCGCGGTTGAACTGGAATTCGCGCAGCCTGCGCAGCGCCCGGTCGGCCAGATCGATCATGGCTGCAGGAGATAGCGGCACCGCGTTAAGCTTTGGCAAATGGCACCGGCCGCTCGACCGGCGACATGGCGCCCCCTGCTGAACGGTGGTATGATTCCCACTGGAGAGGAGACCAGCCATGCCGGTCCACCCGTTATTCGTGCCGTTTGTCTCACTGCTGGTGGCGATGCCGCTCGTGATCGGCCAGGATGCCGCACCGCAGGCGAGCGAGGTCGACCTTATCCAGACCAAGGAAGACCGCCACGAACGGCTGACCGTGCCGGTCCGGATCGGCACCCACGGTCCGTTTGATTTCATGATCGACACCGGATCGCAGAACACGGTCCTGTCGACCGGAGTGGCCAGCGCGATCGGGCTGCCGATCGGGATCAAGGCCAGGGTTACCGGGGTGGCCGGCAGCGAGATGGTCGATACGGTGGAGGTCGAGGAGATCGGCCTGGGCAAGCGATCCTATTATGGCGTGCTCGCCCCGCTGTTGCTGCGGTCCGATATCGGGGCCGACGGGATCATCGGGCTCGACAGCTTGCAGGGGCAGCGGGTCCAGCAGCAGCCGCATCTGCACCGCATCAAAGTAGACGCCATCAAACCGCAGGGCGCGCGGCTTCACGGCCTCGTGCACGAAGCCCATGCGCTCGTACAAGCCGATGGCCACCCGGTTGTCTGCACGCGCTTCCAGTTCGACCCGGCTGATGCCCTGGGCGCGCGGCGGCGGCGTCACCTTGGTCCACCGCAGCGAGG
>CALCQB010000183.1 GCA_937897535.1 uncultured Novosphingobium sp.
CTTCCGATCTGGTTCGGGATCGAGGAAGATGTGGCGGTGATCGAAAGCGGCGACCAGCTTGATCGCCTGGCTCAGCAGCATGCCGTTGCCGAACACATCGCCCGACATGTCGCCGCAGCCCGCGACCCGGACCGGCTCGCGCTGCACGTCGACGCCCATTTCGAGGAAGTGCCGCCGGACTGACAGCCACGCCCCCTTGGCGGTGATCCCCATCGCCTTGTGGTCATAGCCTTTCGATCCGCCGCTGGCGAAAGCGTCGTCGAGCCAGAAGTCATGTTCTTCGGCGATGGCATTGGCGGTATCGGAAAAGGTCGCGGTGCCCTTGTCGGCGGCAACCACGAAATAGGGGTCCTCGCCGTCGCGGATCACCACGCCCGCCGGGTGGACGACCTTGCCGCGCAGGATGTTGTCGGTGATCGACAGCAGGGTGCGGATGAACAGCTTGTAGCTGTCCTTGCCCTCGGCCAGCCAGCCGTCACGATCCCGGGCCGGGTCGGGCAGTTGCTTGGGATAGAACCCGCCCTTGGCCCCGGCCGGAACGATCACCGCATTCTTGACCTTCTGGGCCTTCATCAGCCCTAGCACTTCGGTGCGGAAGTCGTCGCGCCGGTCGGACCAGCGCAGCCCGCCGCGCGCGACCGGGCCGGAGCGCAAGTGGATCCCCTCGACCCGCCGCGAATAGACAAAGATCTCGCGCCACGGCAGCGGCTTGGGCAGCCCCGGAACCAACGCCGAATCGAGCTTGAACGCCAGCGCTGCCTGACCTGCCGGGGCAAAGGCATTGGTCCGCAGGCACGCCTCGACCACGCTGCGGAACTGGCGCAGCAGCCGGTCGTCGTTGATCGCCTTGACGTTTGCTAGTCCGGCGCGGATCGCGTCCTGCGCCTGCGTTTCGCATTGGGCACGGTCGCCCTTGAACGCGGGATCGTGGCGGCAAACGAACAGCGCGATCACCGCGCGGGTCACGTCGGGCGCGTTCTGCAACGCATCGACCGCGGTCGGCACCGAATAGTTGAGCCCGGCCTGACGCAGATAGCGATACCAGGCGCGCAGCCAGTTGGCCTCGCCCGCGCCCAGCGCCACGGCGGTGATCAGGCGGTTGAACGGGTCGTCCTCGCTCGCCCCGTTGAGCACATCGCCGATCGCGGCCTCGACCGCATCGGCGCGCTTGAGCAGATCGGCAGGTTCCAGTCCGGCAGGCGCGGACAGCAGGAAATCGTGGATCGTGCCAAGCTTGTCCTCGCCCCGGGCCTCGAGTTCGGTCGGCACGTCCTCGATCACCCGGAAACCGAAGTTCTCCAGCGCCGGGACGGCATCGGACAGCGCGAGCGAGCCAGTCCGCTGGTACAACTTCATCCGCAGCACGCCGGCTGCGTCACCGGCCATCCGGTGCAGTCGCGCCGCACGGCGCGGCCCCGGCTCGCCTTCGCCGGCGAGGCGGCGGAGCCGGGCGATATCGATCGCGGCTTCGGCGGCGCCGTAATCGTTGCGATAGGCCAGCGGGAACGCCTCGGCATAGCGGTGCGCGATCGCCGCCGCCCGCGACGGCTCCTCGCTCGCCGCAATCTCGGCTTCGACCGCGTCGGCCCAGCCGCGCAGCATCGCCGCCAGCCGCGCATCGAGTGCGGCTTCATCGGGTAATTTCGCGACTTCGGGCAGATCGAGCACCACCCGGATCAGTGCCAGCTGGCCTTCGATTTCGGTGCTCCAGTCAAGCACCGGCGCGCCGGCGGCCTCGACCAGCATCGCCTGGACCTGCAACCGGGTTCCGGTCGACATCGCATCACGCGGGATCCAGACGAAGGCAAACAAGTGCCGTTCGAGCGGTGCACAGACCAGCGCCAGCTTGGGCCGGGGGCGGTCGGTCAGGCTCATCGTCGCGGTCGCGACGCGGGCGATCTCGGCATCGCTGAAGCTGACCATCAGATCGTGCGGCAGCGTGGTCAGGGCATGGACCAGCGCCTTGCCGGCGTGGCCCTGAGCTGAAAAGCCGAACCGTTTGGCAAGATCCGCCAGATTCGAGCGCAGCCGCGGCACCTGCATCGGCGAAGCAGCCAGCGCGGCGCTGGTCCAGATCCCGGCATGAACCGACAGCGCAGTGATCCGGCCCTGCTCGATCACTGGCAGGATAAACAGATCGAGCGGGGTGCGGCGGTGAACCCGCGAGGCGTGGTTGGACTTGACCACCAGCGGCACTCGCGCACCCTTCTTGCGATCGAACCAGGCAAAGGCGCGGTCATAGGAAATCGGGCCAAGCAGCGTCTTGGCGCTCTTGCGGCAGATCCCCAGCGCGCCGCTTTGGCTGCCATCGCGGTGGCGAGTGACATGGCCGAGTTGAGTCAGCATCCCGTCCTTGAACCAGCGCAACAGCGCGGCGCCTTCGCCATCGGCGCAGGTCTCGGCATCGGCGGCCATAACTTCCTGCAGCTTCGGCCAGTCCTGCACCGCGGCGCGGACATCGGATAGCGTCGCCTCGAGCGCGCGCTGCAAATCCCTGCGCTGGCGGGCATCGGCGCGGCTGGTCTCGATATAGACCATCGATTCGCGCTTTTCGCCGGCGGCTTCGCCGGCGACGATCTCGGTCAGCTTGCCCGTGGCATCGCGCCGGACCGCCAGCACCGGATGGAGCAGTCGGTCGATTGCCAGGCCGTGAGCGGCAATGGTCGAGGCTATCGAATCGACCAGGAACGGCATGTCATCGTTGATAAGCGCCAGCCGCATGAACCGTTCGCCGGCCGCACCGGATACCGATTCGATAGCGATGGCCGCGGCCGCGCTGTCGCGTTCGGCCGCCGCAGCGACGGTGAATTCCGCGGCCCGCTCAAGCTCCCCGGCGGCGAACGGCGGATCACCGGGCAGCAGCGCGTCCGACAGGCGCTGGGCCAGGGCTTTGATCAGGGGTTTGGCCACGGGCTTGGCCAGAGCGGAATTCGAACTCATCGCGGGCAGCTCCTCGGGCGGGCGTGGCCGCCATTCCTGCGTGTTATATTATTGCTATCATGCGTAGCATTAATGCGCACTCTAGAGGAAGGTGGTCTCAACCGCAACCACCTTGGCCTTAGGGATATGCGCCTAAGCCAGGGCCTTTGCCGTTAATTCGAGCGAGCGGCGGCGCTTGGCCGGATCATAGGTCGCGCCGGATACGACGATCTCGTCGGCCTGGGTGCGTTCGACAAAGCGCTGAATATCGGCCCGAACTTTCTCGGGCGAACCGACCGCGCTGGCCTGGCGCATATGTTCGAGCATCGCCAGCTGACCGGGCGGCAAGGTCTGACGATAGCCCGGCACCGGCGGCTTGAGCCGGCCCGGATTGCCGCTGCGCAGCGCGACGAAGCTCTGGTCCATCGACGAGCCGAGCAGTACCGCTTCCTCATCGTCCTCGGCCGCGATCACAGTCATCGCCGCCATCACATGCGGCTGGGCCAGCGCGGCCGAGGGGCGGAACTGTTGGCGGTAAAGCGCCAGCGCCTGATCGAGGTAGTCGGGCGCGAAATGCGAGGCGAAGGCATAGGGCAGGCCCAGCGCGGCGGCGAGCCCGGCCCCGAACAGGCTCGATCCCAGGATCCACAGTTCGACCGCCGCGCCAAGGCCGGGGGTCGCCTTGATCGGCAGCTCGGGCTCGCCGGTGAACAGCGCGCGCAGTTCGACCACGTCTTGCGGGAAATATTCGGCGGCGCGGTGCAAATCCTTGCGCAGCATCTGGCCGAACCGGGCATCGGCCCCCGGCGCGCGGCCCAGGCCCAGGTCGATCCGGCCCGGAAACAGCGCATCGAGCGTGCCGAACTGCTCGGCAATCACGAACGGGTTGTGGTTGGGCAGCATGATCCCGCCCGAGCCGATCCGGATCGTGCGGGTGGCATGGCCGATATGCGCGAGCACCACCGCCGCCGCCCCGCCTGCGACCCCGTCCATCGCGTGATGTTCGGCCACCCAGAACCGTTTGTAGCCGCAGGCTTCGGCGGTCTGCGCCAAGGCAGCGGCATCGTTCAGCGCTTCGCTGACAGTGCCGCCTTCGCGCACGGTCACCAGATCAAGGACGGAAAGGTCGATCACCGCCCGGATGGTGCGGTGGAAGGACCGAGTTGGTCAAGATATCCTTGCGCGGTCTTGGCGAAACCGCTGCCGGGTGCGGCCCGGATCACCGACTCCCACGAGCGGCGCGCAGCCTCGTCGCGGCCGCCGAGCACCGCAATCACCCCGGCTTCGAGCCCGATCTCGGGATCGACCGGCATCAGCAGCGCGGCCCGCTCGATCTGGGTCTGGGCTTCGCCAAGCTTGCCCTGGCGCCGCGACAGTGTCGCGGAGAGCAGCCAGGCCTGGCTGTTGGCAGGATCGGCGGTGCGCGCCGCCGCCAGCGCAGCCGCCGCGATTGCGGCCGACGTCCATGCGAGTGTTTTCGACGGTACGCGTGCGGGGTCCGCTGGTTCGTAGTTTTGCGCTGGTGGCTGATAGCCTTCATGACCACTGCGCGCCAATTCCCAGCGCATCGCCTCACTGATTGCGGCGGCATCCATGTCCACAGCATTTGCATAAGATCGCGCGAAACCAAGCGTGTATGTTTGGCCTGGGAGGGCGTCAAAATTTGATTGCTCGATAGCTTCGAGGTGGCGAGTCGGCACACGGGTTTTTGCCGCGATATCAGAAAGACTTAAACCCAGCCGTTCGCGGCCTGCTTTTAGCTGGCTACCTACGGATCCGTGCTCTTCGTCAACAGAAGCTAATAAGTCCACTGCAATCTCCACGCCCCGTTTATTCCGCCTCTTTGTGCAGTTGTGCGGACAATGGTCATCTTCCTGATAAAGTCAACGGCGATAACAACTTTTCACCTTTGGGAAATCCCGCAATTTAGCCGGTTTCAATGCCTTGGCTTGCCGCCCATATGGCCAGTTCCTCGCGCAAATTCCCGGTGGGATTTTTCAGCAGCTCGTCCATTTTCTTGCGGATATCCGCATGGTTGGTCGTGCGCACCATCGCTTTTATGGGTCCCACGGCGGCTGGCGTAGCGCTGGCAAACACAGATGGCTGGGAGAAGCG
>CALCQB010000184.1 GCA_937897535.1 uncultured Novosphingobium sp.
CAGCCAGCTTTCCGGCGGCGAACAGCAGCGGGTCGCGGTGGGCCGCGCGCTCGCCAATCGTCCGGCATTGGTGCTGGCCGACGAGCCGACCGGCAACCTTGATGAGAAGACTGCTGATCGAGTGTTGGAGCAATTCCTCGAACTGGTCCGCGGCACCGGCAGCGCCGCGCTGGTCGCTACTCACAACGAGCGGTTGGCGGCGAAAATGGACCGGGTAGTGCGGCTGCACGACGGTGTGCTGGAACAGTGACGCTGCTGGTGGCGCTGGCGCTGGCGCAGGCCGCGGCGGGTGAGTTACCTCCGCTGGGCGCACCGCCGGTTCCGGTGGAACAATCCGCCCCCGCCGATGCGTGCAACGGCAAGCTCTACGAAGCCTTCGATTTCTGGCTGGGCGAGTGGAATGTGTTCGACAAGCATGGCGGCGCGCTGGTCGGGAAGAGCCGGGTCGCAAAGATCAACAATGGCTGTGCGGTGCGCGAGGACTGGCTGCCGCTGCAGGGCCGTCCCGGGGGCAATCTCAATGCGCCGGACCTGATCACCGGGCGCTGGCATCAGTACTGGACCGACAGCAGCGGCGGACGGGTCGATCTGGAAGGCGGGCTCTATCACGGGGCGATGGTCGTGGCCGGACCCTGGCAGCGGGTCAACGGGACCAGCCAGAATGCGATGCTGCGGATCAGCTACACCCGGCTCGATGCGGACTCGGTCCGGCAAATTGCTGAATTCTCGAACGATGACGGGCTGACCTGGGAGGTCAGCTTCGATTACCTGTACCTTCGGGCAAGCGCCGCCAATTGACGCAAGGACTGGCGGGCCTATCGTGCCGGGCAAACCTGTTGGGGAGACAGCTATGACCACTATCGCCGATTTCACCGCCGACCTGCCGGGCGGCAAGCAGCTCAACCTGGCCGAAAAGGCCGGCAAGGTGCTGCTGGTGGTCAACACCGCCAGCAAGTGCGGTTTCACCCCGCAGTACGACGGGCTGGAAGAGCTGCACAAGAAGTATGGCCCGCAGGGTTTCGAAGTGCTGGCTTTCCCCTGCAACCAGTTCGGCGGGCAGGAACCCGGCGATGCCGGTCAGATTGAGGAATTCTGCAAGGTCAACTTCGGCCTCAGCTTTCCGCTGATGGCCAAGGTCGAAGTCAACGGCGCCGGCGCGCCGCCGCTTTACGACTGGCTCAAGAGCGAGGCGCCCGGGCTGATGGGCAGCAAATCGATCAAATGGAACTTCACCAAGTTCCTGATCGGCCGCGACGGCAAGGTGGTGCGGCGTTACGCGCCGACCGACAAGCCGGCGAGCATCGCCAAGGACATCGAAAAGCTGCTTTGACGCCCTACTTCGCCAACCCGGCCAGCTTGCCCTGATCGACCCCGGCAACGATCGCCTTCAGCTCATCGATGCTGCCCGCGTCGCCGCTCGCTTCGACCATGAACCGGCCGGCCACCTGGGTGCCAAAGGTGCCGCTGGAGCTCTTGTTGTTCCACTTTTCGGTCTGGATTACCCCATCGACCGTGCGGGTCCGCTCATAGCCCTCGGCGTCTTCGCGGTTCTGTTCGATCCCGATCCCGCCGATAGCTCCGGCAACCGCGCCAAGCCCGGCGATGTCGACGATCTCGACCCGCACCTGCTTGTCGCCATTCTTGTAAGTTGCCTCGGCCTTCGAGCCGATCCCTCCGACCCCGGCGGATTCGACCGAGGTCCGCTGATAAGACCCGATCGAGGTGGGCAGCAGGGCTTGCAGCGCGGCCATGTCGACCGGCTTGGGGCCCTGGCCATTGGCCATGCCTTCGAGCTGCTTGGCGGCCTCTTCCATTTTGCCAGTGTCGATCTTGCCGCCGCCGGGCAGGTTGATCTCGGCGGTGTCGCCTGAACCCGAGGCTGCAGCAAGGCCCGCCGCGCCCATGCCGAACAGGCCGGTTATGCTTGCGAGCAGGATTGCGGCGATCCAGCTGACCACGATCGTGCTGACGACGGTGACCGCAGTATAACCCACGGCCTTGTCCTCCGGCACCTTCATCAACGGCGTTGCGCCCTTGTAGAAAAGGTAGATGCCGTAAAGCGAAGCCAGAATCGCCAGCGCAGCCAGCGCTGGGACCAATCCCAGGATGCCCGCAATCCAGCCCGGCGTCATCGCATAGGCCACCAGCTTGAAGGCTTGCGCACGGTTTTCCTCGCCGTTGAATTTCGCGGCGAGGAAATCGGCAATCAACGCCACCACGATCACCGAAACCAGACCCAGCACGAACCCGGTGATCGCGCCGGTAATGCCGCTGATCAGGCCGGGCTTGTAGGTGGCGAAGACCATGTTGACGCCGAACAGCTGTCCGCCGATGAACCCGGCGATCGGCCCGATCGCGATCAGCGGCAGGGCATAGCGGGTAATCACGTCGCCCGGCGTGGTCGGCTCGGCGGCGATCTTGGGCCAGGTATCGTCCGGGTGCAGCGTGATCGCCTTGGCCCGCTCGACCAGCCCGGCAGTGTCGAACTCGTTCATGTCCGGTCCCCTTCTCAAGACGGCATTTCAGGCTGCGACCCGCTGAATGGAGCGAAGGGAACCACATTGCCGGCGCGTTGCCTAGGTGAAATTCGCCAAGTTGTGAAAAGCGGTCCCGGCCCTTTGCGAATCCCTGCGCGCGCCACTAGGGTCCGGGCATGGCCTTCGAACCCTTTGTCCCGCTGCGTGTGTTGTCGAGCTATTCGCTGCTCGAAGGGGCGATCGATCCCAAGGCGATCGCCAAAATTGCCAAAGAGCGGGGTTTTCCGGCGATTGCACTGGCCGACCGCAACGGGCTTTATGCCGCGATGTCGTTTGCCGGCGCGGCGCGCGATGCCGGGATCCAGCCGATCGTCGGCACCCTGTTGGGGGTTCAGCGCGATCTGGGCTGGCCGATCGATTGGCTGGCGCTCTATGCCCAGAACGAGGCGGGCTGGAACAACCTGTGCCATCTGGTCAGCCGCGCGCACCTCGACCGGCCGCTCGAGCTGGAACCGCACGTGACTTTCGCCGATCTGGAAGGTCACAGCGACGGGCTGATCTGCCTGACGGCGGCGGGGGAGGGTGCTCTGGTCCGCTTGCTGGCTGAGGGCCGAAGCGAAGCGGCGGGCGATTATTGCGCCCGGCTGCAAGGGCTGTTCGCAGACCGGCTCTATATCGAGATCGCCCGGCGCGATGACCCGCAGGAAGAAGCGGCCGAAGAAGCGCTGATCGAACTCGCCTATGCCCGCGATCTGCCGCTGGTTGCGACCAATCCGGCGTCCTATGGCGAGCCCAATTTCTACGCCGCGCACGATGCCATGCTGTGCATCGCCAATTCGACCCACGTCGATGCCGCCGATCGTCCGCGCTCCAATCCGCAGTGGTGGATCAAGTCGTGGCCGATGATGCGCGAGCTGTTCGAGGACCTGCCCGAGGCGACCGCCAACAGCCTGGTAATCGCGCAGCGCTGCGCCTTCGCACCGCCCAAGCGCAAGCCATTGCTGCCCAGCCTGGCCGGGGATTCGGCCGGCGAGGCGCAGATGCTGATCGATGATGCCCGCGCCGGGCTCGAGGCGCGATTGGCGCTCTATGGCGAAATGGCCGCCGAGGACCGCCAAGTCTATTTCGACCGGCTCGATTTCGAAACCAACGTCATCAACACGATGGGCTTTGCTGGATACTTCCTGATCGTGGCCGACTTCATCAAGTGGGCCAAGGACAACGACATTCCGGTCGGTCCGGGGCGCGGCTCGGGCGCGGGCAGCGTGGTGGCCTGGGCGCTGACCATCACCGACCTCGACCCCTTGCGGCTGGGGCTGCTGTTCGAACGCTTCCTCAACCCCGAACGCGTTTCGATGCCGGACTTCGATATCGACTTCTGCGAAACCCGGCGGGGCGAGGTGATCCGTTATGTCCAGGCCAAGTACGGCGAGGACCACGTCGCCCAGATCATTACCTTCGGCAAGTTGAAGGCACGCGCGGTGCTGCGCGATACCGGCCGGATCCTGCAGATGAGCTATGGCCAGGTTGACCGGCTGTGCAAGATGATCCCCAATCACCCGACCGACCCGTGGAGCCTGCCCCGCGCGCTCAACGGTGCGGCCGAATTCAAGCGCGAGTACGACAACGACGACGAGGTCAAGCGGCTGGTCGATCTGGCGGTCCAGCTCGAAGGGCTCAACCGCAACAGCTCGACCCACGCGGCCGGGGTGGTGATCGGCGATCGCCCGCTGGCGCAGCTGGTGCCGCTCTACCGCGATCCGCGTTCGGACATGCCGGTGACCCAGTTCGACATGAAATATGTCGAGGACACCGGCCTGATCAAGTTCGACTTTCTCGGCCTCAAGACCCTGTCGGTTCTGAAGAAGGCGGTGCAACTGCTTGAAAAGCGGGGCATCACGATCGACCTCTCGACCCTGCCGTGGGACGATAGCGACGTCTATGATCTGCTCCAGTCGGGCGACACCGTCGGCGTGTTCCAGCTCGAATCCGAGGGGATGCGCCGCACGCTAAACGCGGTCAAGCCGACCAATTTCGGTGACATCATCGCGCTGGTTTCGCTGTACCGGCCCGGTCCGATGGACAACATCCCGCTGTTCGGGCGGCGCAAGAACGGCGCCGAGGCGATCGAGTATCCGCACCAGAAGCTCGAAGGGATCCTGTCCGAAACCTATGGGATCTTCGTCTATCAGGAGCAGGTGATGCAGGCCGCGCAGATCCTTGCGGGCTATTCGCTGGGCGACGCCGACCTGCTGCGCCGGGCGATGGGCAAGAAGGTCCAGGCCGAGATGGACGCCCAGCGCCAGCGGTTCGTCGATGGCTGCAAGGAGCTGTCGGGGATCGAGGCGGCCAAGGCCAACGAACTGTTCGACTTGATCGACAAGTTCGCCGGCTATGGCTTCAACAAGAGCCACGCCGCCGCCTATGCCCTGCTGGCTTACCAGACTGCCTGGCTCAAGACCCACTATCCGCACGAATTCTATGCTGCCTCGATGTGCTTTGACATGCACCAGTCGGAAAAGCTGGCGACCTTCGTCGATGACATGCGCCGCAACGACGTCGCGCTGGCCGGGCCGGACATCAACCACAGCGAAGCCGAATTCACGGTCGAGCCGACCGACGAGGGCTATGCGGTGCGCTATGCGCTGGCGGGCATCCGCAACGTCGGCGAAAAGGCGATGGACGCGATCGTTGCCGAGCGCGAGGCGAGCGGCATCTTCGCCAGCCTTGAGGACCTGTTCCGCCGGGCACCGCAAGGATCGATGAACCGCCGCCAGCTTGAAGGGCTGGCCGGGGCCGGGGCGTTCGATGCGCTCGAACCCAACCGCGCCAAGGTGTTGGCCAACGCCGATATGCTGCTGGCGGTGGCTGACGAGGCCGCGCGAACCCGGTCGAGCGGTCAGCACGGCCTGTTCGGCGGTGACGATCATGCCGCACCCGCGATGCGGATGACCGAAGCCGAG
This sequence comes from uncultured Novosphingobium sp., assembly GCA_937897535.1. Taxonomy (GTDB): domain Bacteria; phylum Pseudomonadota; class Alphaproteobacteria; order Sphingomonadales; family Sphingomonadaceae; genus Novosphingobium. The sequence continues at coordinate 5,441 of CALCQB010000184.1, forward strand.
CCATGGTCCAAGGCCGAGCAGATGGCGCGCGAGCGCGAGAACTTCGGGTTCTATTTCGCGGCCCACCCGGTCGAGCAGTGGCGCGCGGTGGCCAGCGCCAATGGCGCGCGGTCCTATGCCTCGCTGATGGAAAGCGGAGTGCCCGGCGGGGGGCGTGCGCAGGCGGTGATCGCGGCGATGGTCGAAAGCGTCAACCGCGGCAAGACCCGGCGCGGAGCCGATTTCATTCGCGCCGATTTCTCTGACAGCTCGGGCCAGTTCTCGGCCGCCTGCTTCGAGGAAACCTTGGTGGAACCGATGCAGCAATGGGCCAAGGATGGCACCTGCCTGCTGCTGACGGTCGAGCTGGATGCACCCAGCGCGGACGAGCCGCCGCGGATCACCGTGCGCGGCGCCCGGCCACTGGCCGAGGTCAAGAGCGCGGCCAGCATGCTGCTCAAATTCGACGTGCTGCGGCCCGAGGTGTTCGCCGATCTGGCGATGCTGCTGGTCCCGGGCAGCGACGGCCGGGGCGAGGTGATCGTGCGGCTGCGCACCGGCAGCGGGGAAGAACCGCTGGTCCGGCTGGGCCGCGATTTCATGATCGATGGCGAGCTTGCAGAACGCTTGGCAACCGTCGAAGGAGTTGCCAATGTATCGTTGAGCGCGCGGCGAGGGGCAGGTCACCTCAAACTCGTGGCGTAGCGCAGGCGAAGCTGCGGACAGGGACGGAGAGGCGATAAATGCTGGGAGCCATGCAGGATTGGGACCTTCGGGTCTCGCGGTTGATCGATCACGCCGCGCGCGAACACGCTACGCGTGAAATCGTGACCCGCTGGGCCGATGGCAGCGAGACCCGCACCAACTGGGCCGAAGTGCGCCGCGATGCGCTGAAGATGACCCAAGCGCTGCGGCGGCTGGGCATCGCGAAGGGCGACCGGATCGCCACCCTGGCGATGAACCATTCGCGCCACCTGGTCAGCTGGTACGGCGCGGTCGGGGTGGGCGGGGTGCTCCACACCATCAACCCGCGGCTGTTCGACGATCAGCTGGAATATATCGCCAACCATGCCGAGGACCAGGTGTTGCTCTACGATGCGGCGTTCCAGCCGATCGTCGAGCGGATGAAGCCGCGCTGGACCTCGATCAAGCGCTATGTCTGCTTTGACAACGGGGAGTTCGAGGACTGGATCGGGGCCGAGGACGGCAATACCGAATGGGCGACCGGCGACGAGCGCGATCCGTGCATGCTGTGCTACACCAGCGGCACCACCGGCAACCCCAAGGGCGTGCTCTACGAACACCGGTCGACCATGCTCCACGCAATCACCGGGGTACAGCCGGCGGTGTTCGATTTCGACGCGCGCAGCGTGATGCTGCCCGTGGTGCCGATGTTCCATGCCGCCAGTTGGGGCCTGCCGTGGTGCGGCGCGGCGGCCGGGGTCAAATTCGTGTTCTCGGCGGTCAACGATGCCGCCGTCCTGTGCGAACTGATGAACCGTGAGAAAGTAACCCATTCGGCCGGGGTGCCGACGGTCTGGCTGGCGACATTCCAGCACATGGATGCACACGGCGTGACCCTGCCGACGCTGCGCCAGGCGATCATCGGCGGTTCGGCCGCGCCGCGCTTCATGCTCGAACGGCTGATGAAGGCCGGGGTCAACGTTGCCCATGCCTGGGGGATGACCGAAACCAGCCCGATCGGCACCACCGGCGCGCGCTGCTGGAACTGGGACGATCTGAGCTTTGAGCAGCAGGTCGATGTCAAGGCGCTGCAGGGGCGGGTTCCGTTCGGGGTCGAGCTGCGCTGCGTCTCGCTCGACGATCCCGCGCAGGTGCTGCCGCGCGACGGGGTAACCAGCGGCGCATTGCAGGTTCGGGGCCCGTGGGTGATCAGGCGCTACTTCAAGGCCGAAGCCGACGCGACCGATGCCGAGCAATGGTTCGACACCGGCGATGTCGCGATCATCCACCCCGATGGCTCGCTGCAACTGACCGACCGGACCAAGGATGTGATCAAGAGCGGCGGCGAGTGGATCAGCTCGGTCGAGCTTGAAAACGCAGCGATGAGCCACCCGGCGGTGGCCGAAGCCGCGGCAATCGGCATCTATCACCCCAAGTGGGACGAGCGCCCGATCCTGGTGGTGGTCAAGAAGGCCGGGGCGGAGGTTTCAGGCGACGAACTCAAGGCGCATCTCGCCCAGACCTGCGCCAAGTGGTGGCTGCCCGACGCGGTCGAGTTCGTCGCGGAAATCCCGCACGGCGGCACCGGCAAGGTCAGCAAGAAGGACCTGCGCGAACAGTTCCGCGACTACAAGCTGGCGGACGCCTGATGACCGGCTACGTCGACCCGTCCCGCGAAAACTGGCAGCGGTTCAAGGACCTGCCGCGCGACCGGCCAATTCACATGCTCAACCTGATCAAGTTCCGCGATCTGGCGGACTATCCCGAAGGCCATCCCAACCACGGCCAGGGACTGACCGGGCGCGAGGCCTATGACATCTATCGAGCGGGCTTCCAGCGGTTGGTCGCGAACGACGGCGCGGCGATGGTCTGGGAAGCGCCGATGGAGTGCGTGGTCACCGGGCCCGACGGCGAATGGGACGAGGCCTTCGTGATGGGCTACCCTAACAGCGGATTGTTCATGGCGATGGTCAGGAACGAGGAATACATCCGCGACGTCGTCCCGCACCGGACCGCGGCTGTGGCCGACAGCCGGTTGATCCGTTTCGCCGGTTAAAGCAACCGTAGCTGCCCGTCGGGGTTCGGCCGTACAAACTGCGAACAATCGAGCGACAGCCGCGCATTGCCGATCCCGGACCTTTTGCAGGCCAGCCGGAACCGGTGGCGGAACAGGTCGGCCCATGGACCGAGCGGCTTCATCCGGGTGAAGAAACCTGGGTCGTTGTCCTTGCCGCCCCGGACCGACTGGACGATACTCATCACCTTGCTGGCGCGGTCAGGGTAGTGAACGTCGAGCCATTCGCGGAACAGCGGGGCGACTTCGTGGGGCAGACGCAGCATGATCCAGCTCGCACTCTGGACCCCGCGCTGCGCGGCTTCGGCCAGAATCCCTTCGATGAATTCGTCGGTGATCGCCGGGATAACCGGAGCAACCGAGACATGCGCCGGGATTCCAGCTGCGGCCAGTTTACCAAGTGCATCGAGGCGCTTGGCGGGCGAACTTGCCCGCGGTTCGAGCAGGCCCGAGAGCTTCGGATCGAGGCTGGTGACCGATACCGAAACCGCCGTCAGGTTGAGGGCAGCCAGCTCGGCGAGCAGATCGATATCCCGCACAACCCGAGCCGATTTGGTGGTGATCGTCACCGGGTGCCGGGCTTCAAGGCACACTTCGAGCACCGCGCGGGTGATCCCGTAACGCTCCTCGATCGGCTGGTAGGGGTCGGTGTTGGTCCCCATCGCGATCGGGGCGGGCTTGTAGCTGGGCTTGGCCAGTGTTTGCCGCAGCAGTTCTGCCGCGTTGGGCTTGGCAAACAGTCTGGTCTCGAAGTCCAGCCCGGGCGAAAGGTCGTGGTAGGCGTGGCTGGGCCGGGCATAGCAATAGACGCAGCCATGCTCGCAGCCGCGATAGGCGTTGACCGAGCGGTCGAACGGAATGTCGGGCGACTGGTTGAAACTGAGGATCGTGCGGGCGCGCTCCTCGGTTACCGTGGTGCGCAGTTTGGGGCCGGGGCCGTCTATGTGCGCCCTCGCGTCGAGCCAATCACCATCCGCTTCGCGCGCCTTGAGGCCATAGCGCTGCGGCACCGACGCGGACTGCGCGCCGCGACCATGGAGGGGTTGAGTGGACATTCTGACGTTGGAACATAAATGGAACAAATAGGCAAGCGCGCGCGGAACTGGTATCCTATCGATCCTTCCCATTTTTGGCGAAGGCCACAAATGGGGAGGTGGCAGCGGCGGTCAGCCGCTGCCGGAGGGGTGGCGACGCCCGTGTCCAGACCCCTCCATCTGGGCCTGGCGGCCCATCCACCTCCCCATTTGCCGCCTTCGCGGAAAATGGAGAGGATCTTTGGTGGGAGCTAGACTTCCCGCAACCGCGGCATCAGCTCGACAAAGTTGCACGGCCGGTTGCGGCTATCGAGCTGCTCGGCCAGGATCCCGTCCCAGCCGTCCTTCACCGCGCCGTTCGACCCGGGCAGGGCGAAGATATAGACCCCGCGCGCCAGCACCGCGCAGGCGCGGCTCTGGACGGTGCTGGTGCCGATGCTCTGATAGCTGATCCAGCGGAACAGCTCGCCAAAGCCGGGAATGTCCTTATCCTTGATCCGGTCGAGCGCTTCGGGGGTGACATCGCGGCCGGTCAGACCGGTGCCGCCGGTGGTGACGATCGCATCGGCCGCGCCATCGTCGATCCACGAATTGAGCTTGGCGGTGATGGTTGGGACATCGTCCCTGACCACAGCGCGGGCCGCGAGCCGGTGCCCGGCCGCCTTGATCCGTTCTTCCAGCAAGGCGCCAGAGGTATCGCTGGCCATGTCGCGCGTATCCGAAATGGTCAGCACCGCGATCCGGACCGGCTTGAACTGCCGGGTCAGGTCAACGGCCACGCAGCAGGGTCCCGTCGGCGCGCATTCGCACGGCTTGCGATCCGGTCAGCCCGGGGAAGGTCGGCCACATCCCCTGGGCCAGCGCCATCCGGCTTTCCGAAGGGCCGCCGGCCTGACGCTCGTACATCCAGTAATTGCGCATCACGATGTTCACATAGCCGCGCGTCTCCCAATAGGGGACGCTTTCGATCCACAGCAGCGGATCGCCCTGGTCCTTGATCTCGTACTGCCAGCGCCCGATCGGGGTCAGCCCGGCGTTATAGGCGGCCATCACCTTGGGCAGGAGGCCCTGGGTTCCGGGCGAATCGCGCAGCATCTCGAGATGCCGCTGCCCGAAGGCAAGGTTGACCTCGGGTTTGCCAAGATCGGTGGCACTGCCAGCGACGCCCAAGGCGCGGGCGTGATCGCGGGCAGCGGACGGCATGATCTGCATCAGCCCGCGCGCGCCGGCCGGGCTGACCACCTTGGTCCGGAACACCGATTCCTGCAGAGTGTGTGCATAGACCAGCGCCGGATCGACCTTCCACCCGGCAATCGGGGTCCACTTGGGCGTGGGGAAACGCGCGGCCGGTTCGGGCTTGCCGCCGGACGGGGCGTTGTAGGCCATCCACAACTGCGTTCCCGGCACGCCCAGGCTGCGGGCGAGGCGCGAAAGCGGCTGGTACTGCTGCGGCGCGCCGATCCGGGCCTGATGGCGCAGCACTTCGTCGGCCAGTCCATCCTCGCCAACCTCGGCCAGCATGACGGCGGTGCGGACATTGGGCACGTCGCGCAGCTGCTGCCAGTCGTTCTGGGTAAAATCGGGTGCTTCGTGCGTCTTGGGCAGGCCGACCCCGAGCTGTTCGGCAGCGAGCATCCCGTAAAGCGTTTCATCCATCCGCGCCGCGGCCTTGAGCGGCACGGCCGCCTTTTCAGGCTGGCGGCACCGCACCAGCGCGCGGCTTTGCCAGTAGTGCCCGGCCGCAGTCAGTTCGGCATTCTCTGATAGCTGGGCGGTCCGGGCAAAGGCATCGGCGGCGCCGGTGCAATCGCCCAGCCGCCAGGCGGCAAGGCCGGCGATCCACCAGCCCTCGGCCACCCACGCACCCGCGCCGTCCTGCGCGGTCTGGGCCACGGCATAGGCGCTGGCATCGTCGTTCTCGATGTAAAAGCTCCACGCCACTTTCGAGCGCCATTCGGCCCGGGTGCGCGGGGAAAGCTGACTGTCGATCCCGTCAAGCACGGCTTTGGCCCCGGCCGGATCGTCGGCCTTGATCTTACCGTTGATCGCGCCCGCGACCGAGCCCGGCATGGTCCCGTCGGCATTCTCGCGCGGGCGGATCCGCTTGGCGAAGCTGGGCAGTCCGACCAGCCGGTTGGCCTGGGGCAGGGCGGGCAGCAGCGTCGCGCCGCGCTTCTGGGCCAGGCTGGCGATCTGCTCGGCCTGGGGCAGCTGCACCCCGGTGGCAAGCCACGCGCTGAGCGCATCAAGCTCGATCTTGGGCGATCCGGCGGCAAGGAAATACTCCGCCTTGGCGACCTGGTGCAGCGGACCATCGGGACGCTGGACGAACATCGCCTGGACCCTGGCCCAGTCGGCGCGGTCGATTGCGGCGAACAGCTCCTTGTAATAGGTCCGGTCCTCGGCGCTGAGCAGGCTGGGCACGGCGCTGCGGTCGGCCCGCTTGGAGAAGTATTCCATCGCCGCAGCATTGGCGCTGGCGGCCTGCGGCAAGGCGATTGCCGCAACGGTCACGGCCAGCCCGGCCAGAAGGGTATGCTTCAAAAATGCCACTCGGTCTCGGTCCTCGGCTGTTCCAGCGGCCCCGACGTCAACCCTGCTGCCAAGCGAGCAGGTTGCGCCACAGGACCGCCTTGCCGCGCGGCCGCGCCATCAGACTATCAAGCCCAGACGCTGCCAGGGCAGGAATGCTCGGGCCTACATGGTAAAAATGCCGTAAAGGGTCAGCGGTTTTCGCTGGATCGTGGCCGAGCAGCGACGAGACGTGCGGTCCGAAGCTGATCAGCCGCTTTGGCGCGGCCAAAGCCACGTGATGCAGCGCCAGTTCGCCAAGCCCGCCAGCGGCCAGCGCAGCCCAGTCGGGCAGCGGCATGTGCCGCGGCAGCAGGCTTGCAACATAGGTCTGTTCGGGCGCGATCCCGATGGCGGCCAGGATCGCGTTGAGCAGCTTGCCCTGATCGCCGGACAGCAGGATTTGCGAATCCGCAGCTTCGGGATGATCGACCAGCACCATCAGTTCGGCCCCGCGAACCCCGCGTGGCGGCACCCGGGCGAACACCTGCCCGGAATCGAGCGAAGGTTCGCTCAGCCACCAGGGGACAAAGCCGGCAAGGTCTTGCGGCCATCCTGCCGGGTCGCCCCCGATTGCCGGTGCGGGCGGCGCCGGGGCCGGGGCAGGCGGGGTGTAGGCGGCGGCCTCCGGCACAGCCGTAGCGGCGGGCGCCTTGCCCGCCAGCCAGTCGCGCGCGGCTTCGTCATAGTCGAAGTCGACCCCCGCTTCGCGCCACCAGTCGAGCGCGGCGGCGATATCGACTTCGAGCGAGCCGCCGGGGCGGTTGGAAGGGGCGGAGAAAGTCACTTGTCGGGTCTTGACCTCCCCTTGCGCAGCAATCAAGGGTTTGCGGGTAAAAAGCGCAATTGCAGGGTGTAGGACACAGCGACATGAGCGAACGCGAATCGATGCCGTATGACGTGGTGATCGTGGGTGGCGGACCGGCCGGTCTGGCCGCGGCGATCCGGCTCAAACAGGTCAATGCCGAGCTCACGGTCTGCGTGCTCGAAAAGGGCAGCGAAGTCGGCGCGCACATCCTTTCGGGCGCGGTGGTCGATCCCAAGGCGCTGGACGAACTGCTGCCCGAGTGGCGGACCCAGGACTGCCCGATGGCAGAAACGCCGGTGACCGATAACTGGCACTGGGTCCTGACCAAGGGCAAGAAGTTCTCGATCCCGCACTGGCCGATGCCGCCGTTCATGTCGAACGACGGCAACTACACCGGCAGCCTCGGCAACCTGTGCCGCTGGCTGGCGGGCAAGGCCGAAGAACTTGGGGTCGAAATCTTCCCCGGATTTCCGGCCAGCGAAGTGCTTTATAACGACGACGGCTCGGTCAAGGGTGTCGCCACGCAGGACATGGGCGTGGCCAAGGACGGCAGCCACAAGGGCGATTACCAGCAGGGGATGGAGCTCCACGCCAAGTACACCTTCTTTGCGGAAGGCGCGCGTGGCCATCTGACCAAGCAGCTCAAGGTCAGGTACGATCTCGAGGCGAATTGCGAGCCGCAGGTCTATGGCCTCGGGATCAAGGAACTGTGGGACATCGACCCGGACAAGCATGTTCCGGGCCGGGTGATCCATACCCAGGGCTGGCCGCTTTCTGAAAGCGACAGCTGGGGCGGCGGGTTCCTCTATCACCAGGCGGGCGGCCAGGTCGCGCTCGGCTTCGTCACCGCGCTCGATTACAAGAACCCCTACGTTTACCCGTTCGAGGAATTCCAGCGCTGGAAGCAGCACCCGGAAATCCGCGCGATCCTGGAGGGCGGGCGCCGCGTTTCCTACGGCGCGCGGGCGATCAACGAAGGTGGCTGGCAGTCGGTGCCCAAGCTCGATTTCCCGGGTGGCGCGCTGATCGGCTGCTCGGCCGGGTTCGTCAACGTCCCCCGGATCAAGGGCAGCCACACCGCGATGAAAAGCGGGATGCTCGCCGCCGAAGCCGCTGCTGCCGCGATCGCGGCGGGCCGCGAGCACGATGCGATGGCCGAATACGACACCGCCGTGCGCGACAGCTGGATCGCCACGGAACTCAAGCAGGTCCAAAACGCCGAACCGCTGGTTGCAAAGTGGGGCGGGGACCTGGGGACTATTCTGGCCGGGGCCGACATGTGGCTGCGCACCCTGTTCGGCTTCGGGCTGTGGAAGCCGATGAAGCACCACCGCGATGCCGACATGCTGATGCGGGCCGACCTGTACCAGCCGATCGCCTATCCCAAGCCCGACGGGGTGATCAGCTTCGACCGGCTTTCAAGCGTGGCGCAAAGCTTCACCAATCATGCCGAGGACCAGCCGGTCCACCTGCAGGTGCGCGATCTGGAATTGCAGAAGGTCAGCGAGCTCGGCGTGTTTGCCGGGCCATCGACCCGCTATTGCCCGGCCGGGGTCTATGAATGGCTTGGCGTCGAAGAAGGCCAGCCGCGCTACCAGATCAATTCGCAGAATTGCGTCCACTGCAAGACCTGCGACATCAAGGACCCCAACGGCAACATCACCTGGGTCACACCGGAGGGCGGCGGTGGGCCGAACTATCCGAATATGTGAGCCACTCCCCGTTCCGGGGAGGAACCATGATCGAAACCGCCTACGCCAAGATCAACCTTGCGCTGCATGTCCGGCGGCGGCGGGTTGATGGGTACCATGAGTTGGAGACCTTGTTCGCCTTCGTCGATGCCGGGGATCGGCTGAGCATCAAGCCAGCCGCGCAGGATCAGCTTCGAACCGTTGGCGAGTTTGGCGGACAACTGGTTGATCCGTTTGACAACATTGTGATGCAGGCACTGACCGCACTGCCTCGGCCGCAGGGCTGGGCGGTGACGCTCGAAAAGAACCTGCCGGTCGCCGCCGGGCTCGGCGGTGGGTCGGCCGATGCCGGGGCGCTGTTCCGGCTGGTTGAAGGCGAGTTCGGTCTGCCCGAGGATTGGCCCACTCGCGCCGCGAAGCTCGGCGCTGACGTCCCGGCCTGCGTGCGCTCTGAAGCTTGCGTCGGGCACGGCACGGGAACCGAGCTCGAGCCGGTCGAAAACGATCTTGCCGGCACGCCGGTGCTGCTGGTCAACCCGCGTGTGCCGCTGAGCACCGGGCCGGTGTTCAAGGGCTGGGACGGCATGGATCGCGGAGCCTTGCCCGCCGGGACAGCCAGCGCGATTGCCCAACAAGGACGCAACGATCTGGAAGCGCCGGCGATCGCGTTGTGCCCTGTCATTGCAGCTGTACTGGCCGCGCTGCGCGAAACGCAGCCGTGGCTGGCGCGCATGTCCGGTTCCGGCGCAACCTGCTTTGCGTTGTTCGACAGCAGGCCAGCACGTGATGCCGCTGCGGTTTGGATTGCCGCTGCGTATCCTGGCTGGTGGCAATTGGCGGGCAAGCTGCGGTGATTGAACACGAAGCTTACCGCATTCTCGGGATCCCGCGTTTCGGCGGGATTCTGGTGGTCTCGGACCACGCCAGCAATCGCGTTCCGGATGACGTCGAACTCGGGATCGACCCGGAGCTGCTGACCCAGCACATCGCGGTCGATATCGGCGTCGCCGAGGTCGGCGCGCTGATGGCTGAGCGTCCCGGCATCGCGGCATTCCAGGGCAATGTCAGTCGGTTGGTGTGCGATTTCAACCGCGAGGTTCATGCCCCCGCCGTGATCCCGATCGCCAGCGACGGCCACGCGATTCCCGGCAACGCCCTCAGCCATGCCGACCATCTGGCCCGGATTGCTCGATTCTTCGATCCCTATCACGTCGCGCTGCGAGACCTGCTCAATGCTGCGCCGCCTGCACTGATCCTGTCGCTTCACAGCTTCACACCGCAACTGGCCAGCAGCGCTGAACCGCGCCCATGGCAAGTCGGGGTGCTCTACAACCTCGACGACCGCGCCGCGCGGTTGGCGATCGCCTTGCTCGAGGCGGAGGGTCTGGTGGTCGGCGACCAGCAGCCCTATTCGGGCAAGCTGCTCAACGCCACGATGAACACCCACGCCGAGGCGGATGGTCGGCCCTACCTCGGCATCGAAATACGGCAGGACCAGATAGGCGATCCAGCCGGGCAGGCAGTCTGGGCAGAGCGGCTGGCAAGGATATCCAACGCGGTTGCGCTCCAACTCGGTTGAGCTAGTCTCATCGATAAGGAGTTGCGGGCATGGGCAAATTTTTTGGTCAACACTTTGGGGGATTGCTGAAATTTTCAGGGCGCGAAGCACGCAAGCCCTTCTGGCTTTGGGCGGCGTTCAATATGGGACTGCAGTTTGCCGCCACCTTTGCGGTAATACTGCCGATCATGTTCGACATGTTTCAAGGGATCGAGCGTTTCGCCGAAGCGCATCCTGACCAGGTGACTCGCACTTATGGGCCTGGCAACTATTCGGTACAGGTACATGGTTACCACCCTGAACTGATACCCGATTTCTCGGCCATGTTCATGGGGCTGGGCGCCATGTTGCTCGTCAACATATTGTTGCTGGCGGCGGCGATTGTGCGGCGCCTGCATGATTGCAATCGCACCGGGACATGGGCGATTCTGCCGCTACCCTTCCTGGCAACAGGGTTCGTCATGATGCCGCGAATGTTCGCTGGAATTTCAAGCAGTCGGGGAGAGCCGGACATCAGCCAGTTTTTCATGCTGTTCTTTAACAACCTGATCTACCTTGCTACACTTGGTGTGTTGATCGTGCTGTGCGCTCAGCCCGGTACGTCTGGCGAGAACCGGTTCGGTCCACCGCCCGCAGTATGATTCAAAATTGCGCATGGCGTCGAGCTCGCGAAATTTTTGGCTAGGGCGTGTGTTAATCCTGTAATAGGGGCGCACAAACCCTAGCCCAACCGGAGTCTCCTCACATGCCCGCCTATCGTTCCCGCACATCCACCCATGGCCGCAACATGGCCGGCGCGCGGGGGCTGTGGCGGGCGACGGGGATGAAGGACGGCGATTTCGGCAAGCCGATCATCGCGGTGGTCAACAGCTTCACCCAGTTCGTGCCCGGCCACGTCCACCTCAAGGACCTCGGCCAGCTGGTCGCGCGCGAGATCGAGGCGGCGGGCGGCGTGGCCAAGGAATTCAACACCATCGCGGTCGATGACGGGATCGCGATGGGCCATGACGGAATGCTTTATTCGCTGCCCAGCCGCGATCTGATCGCGGACTCGGTCGAATATATGGTCAACGCGCACTGCGCCGATGCGATGGTCTGCATCTCGAACTGCGACAAGATCACCCCCGGCATGCTGATGGCGGCGATGCGGATCAACATTCCGGTGGTGTTCGTCTCGGGCGGGCCGATGGAGGCCGGCAAGGTCGTCCTGCGCGGCAAGGAAGTGGCGCTGGATCTGGTCGACGCGATGGTTGCCGCCGCCGATGACAGCTATACCGATGCCGAAGTGCAGGCGATCGAGCGTTCGGCCTGCCCGACCTGCGGATCGTGCAGCGGGATGTTCACCGCCAATTCGATGAACTGCCTGACCGAGGCGCTGGGGCTGTCGCTGCCGGGCAACGGCTCGCAGCTCGCCACCCATTCGGACCGCAAGGAGCTGTTCCTGCAGGCCGGCCGCACGGTGGTGGAGCTGTGCAAGCGCTACTACGAGCAGGACGATGAAAGCGTGCTGCCGCGCAACATCGGCAGCTTCAAGGCGTTCGAGAATGCGGTCTGCCTCGATATCGCGATGGGCGGCTCGACCAACACCGTGCTCCACCTGCTCGCCGCCGCGCACGAGGCCGGGATCGATTTCACCATGCAGGACATCGACCGGCTGAGCCGCAAGGTGCCGTGCCTGAGCAAGGTTGCCCCGGCCAAGAGCGACGTCCACATGGAAGACGTTCACCGCGCGGGCGGGATTCCGGCGATCCTGGGCGAGCTGGACCGCGCCGGGCTGCTCCATACGGACCTGCCGACCGTGCACAGCCCGACCATGGCCGACGCGCTCAACAAGTGGGACATCAAGCGCACCAACGATCCGGCGGTGCAGACCTTCTATCTCGCCGCTCCCGGCGGGGTGCCAACCCAGACCGCGTTCAGCCAGAGCCGCCGCTGGGACGAGCTCGATCTTGACCGCGAAAACGGCGTGATCCGCAGCAAGGAACACGCCTTCAGCCAGGATGGCGGGCTGGCAGTGCTCTATGGCAACATCGCGCTCGACGGCTGCATCGTGAAGACCGCCGGGGTCGATGACAGCATCCTCAAGTTCACCGGCCCGGCCAAGGTGTTCGAAAGCCAGGACGCCTCGGTTACCGCGATCCTGACCGGCCAAGTGGTCGCGGGTGATGTGGTGGTGATCCGCTACGAAGGGCCGCGCGGCGGACCGGGGATGCAGGAAATGCTCTATCCGACCAGCTACCTAAAGTCGAAGGGGCTGGGCAAAGCCTGCGCGCTGCTGACCGACGGGCGATTTTCGGGCGGGACCTCGGGCCTGTCGATCGGCCACGCCTCGCCCGAAGCAGCCGAAGGCGGGGTGATCGGGCTGGTCGAGACCGGCGATATGATCGAGATCGACATTCCCGGCCGGACGATCAACCTGGCGGTGTCGGACGAGGAACTGGCGGTGCGGCGCGCGGTCCAGGAAGAGAAGGGATGGCACCCGGCCAAGCCACGTCCACGCAAGGTTTCCGCCGCGCTTCAGGCCTACGCCGCGATGACCACCAGCGCAGCGCGGGGTGCGGTGCGCGATGTCACGCAGCTTGGCGGGCATGCCAAGGGCCAGTGATCAGGTCCTGACCGCGGCGCAGATGCGCGCCTCCGAAGCCGCACTGCTTGCGCGCGGGACCAGCGTCGAGGAACTGATGCAGCGCGCCGGGCGCGGAGCAGCGGAATGGGTCTGGCGAATGGCCGGGGGACGCTCTGTCACCGTCCTGTGCGGCCCCGGCAACAATGGCGGCGATGGCTGGGTAATCGCCGAGGCGATCCGGGAGAAGGGCGGCGATGTCGCGGTGGTCATGGCGGCCGAGCCAGCTACTCCGGCGGCGCAAGACGCCCGTGCGCGCTATGGCGGGGCAGTGATCGGGCCCGATGCGGTCCGGCGCGGCGAAGTGTTCGTCGATTGTTTGTTCGGGACCGGCCTCACTCGGGAACTCGTTACGGACCATGTGGCGTTGCTGACAGCGCTGGCCCAATCGCATCACAAGCGGGTTGCGATCGACCTGCCCAGCGGGATCGAGACCGACCTCGGCCAGCCGCTCAATCAGGGCCTGCCGGACTTCGACTTGACCCTGGCGCTCGGCGCGTGGAAGCCGGCGCATTTCCTGATGCCGGCCAGTGCCAGCATGGGGGCGCTGCGCCTGGTCGGGATCGGGGTGGAGCTGGTGAAAGGCGCCGCCGTAACGATTGCCGAACCTCGTTTCAAAGCTCCCGCGCCAGATGCGCACAAATACACCCGCGGGCTGCTCGGGGTGGTCGGAGGCGCGATGCCGGGGGCAGCAACGCTGGCCGCTACGGCCGCTCAGGGAGCCGGTGCGGGCTATGTGAAGCTGTACGGCTCGGTACCGGTCTGTACGCCGCCCGATCTGGTGTGCGACAGCCAGCCGCTCGCCGAAGCCTTGCTCGACAAACGGATTGCGGCGCTGCTGGTCGGACCCGGGCTGGGCCGCGACGGCGCCGCGCGCGAGGCTCTGGCGGTGGTGCTGTCCGAACAGCGCCCGACCGTGATCGATGCCGATGCACTGCTCCTGCTCGCCCCGCGGCTGCTGGCCGAACATTTCGCGCCGCTGATCGCCACTCCGCACGAAGGCGAACTGTCCAGCCTCGAACGGGCCTTCGCGCTCGACGGTTTGGGCAGCAAGACCGAGCGTGCGCTGGTGCTGGCCCGCACGGCCCGG
>CALCQB010000185.1 GCA_937897535.1 uncultured Novosphingobium sp.
ACGGCATACGAGATCATCAAGTGTGACTGGAGTTCAGACGTGTGCTCTTCCGATCGGACCCCGACCGTTCCGATCTCGTCACTCTCGACCAGTTCGATCCGGTAGCCGGGCGGCGCGAACCGCGCCAAGGCCGCAGCCGTCATCCAGCCGGCAGTGCCGCCACCCACGATCACGATCGTAAAGGTCTGTTCAGCGCGCATCGCCTGCCTTTGCCCCAGAATCGGCACCGCTGAAAGCCGCGATGGTGCCGGAATCCGGTTTGAAACGCACAGGACCCCGGCCAGCGGGCCGGTCGGGGTCCTGTGGCTCCCTCAATGCATCAGAACTTGTAACCGAACCCGATCAGGTAGGTGCGGCCATACTTTTCGAAGTCGATGATCTGGCGACGATCGCCGTTCTGGTAGTTGATGAACGGTTCGTTGGTCAGATTGAGCGCCTGCGCGGTGATCGACAGCCCTTCGAGCATGCCCGAAGTGAAGCGATAGCCGATCTGCGCATCGAAGATCGATTCCGGATAGGTCTCGCGGAAGTCGCGGCCGGCCGAGATGCCGATGAACTCCGCCAGGAAGCTCGACCGGTAGCGGTGGCTGACCCGCGCTTCGAAGCCCGACTTTTCGAAGTAGACCGTGGTGTTGACCACCCACTTCGACAAGCCCGGCACGGTCGGACGGATGTTGGTGCCGGTGATCTGCAGCTCGCTGTCGGTGTACGACACGCTCGACTGGATGCCGAACCCGTCAAGCGCCGAGGTAAATGCGCCGAACGGCAGCGAGAGCGAGGCTTCGACACCGCGGATGAAACCGGTGGCGCCGTTGTCCGGACCGCTGACCACGCCGAGGTAGGTCGTCGAATCCGCCAGCGCGCGCTGCGCGGGGGTCAGCACCGACCGCAGGTACGAGAAGTCACGCACCACGCCGGCGTTGGGGTTCACGAAATCGTCGAGCCACTTGTAGAAGCCCGCAACCGAGATGTAGCCCTTGCCGTTGTCGAAATAGTATTCAGCCGAAATGTCGACCCCGTCTGCCTGGTAAGGCCGCAGCTGCGGATTGCCGCCCCCGCCCGAGAAGATCGAGTTCAACGGACCCTGCAGCTGGTTGCCGATCGAGGCATTGGACGAAGCATTGAGCTGGTCCATCCGCGGCCGGGCCAGCGTGCGCGCCGCACCGAAGCGAACCTTGAACGCATCGGAGAACGCGAAGTTGAGCGCCACGCTCGGCAGGAAGTGGGCATAACGCGAACCCGAGGTTACCGGGGTGCGGGTTGCACCGATCCCGCCGGGCGAGTTGAACCCGCTTGACGACTGGTCGGTGAACACCATCTGGGCACCCAGGTTACCGGTCAGCCGGACCGTGCCGAGATCGCCTTCGAGGTCGGCGCGGAGATAGCCGGTGTAGACCTTTTCATTGACGCTCCAGTCGCCCGGGAACGGCAGGCTTGAGCTCTGCACGTCGGTGAGGCGGTAGGTGCCGTTGGCGATCAGCACCCGCGGATCGTAAGTCACCTGGTTGCCGAAGCCGAGGAAGCCGAGCGACGCGGTCGGCGTCAGCAGCGCGCTGGCCGGGATCGGAGCGCGCAGCACTGCACCCGACCCGACGTAGACCGAAGGTCCGGCCAGGCTGAGGAAGTTCTGGGTGATGTCGCGGCTCTTGGTGCGGTCGGCAAAGCTGAAACCCGCGACCAGGTTCTTGACCAGGCCGGAGTTGACCTTGCCCACGGCCTCGCCGCGGACCGACCACAATTCGTCGTCGGTGGCAGTGGCGTTGATGAAGCCGGCCTGGACGATGCTGCCGGTGCTGCCGCCGCCCCAACCGCGCGGATCGGTCAGCTGGATCAGGTTGGTATCGGCATAGTTGATCGTGTTGGTGAACACGAACGGGAAGTCGCTGCCCGGAGGGGTCACGCGGGTATAGCCGATCGTGTCCGACGGGGCCGCACTGTTGGCGGCAAAGCTCAGCCCGCTGTACGATTCGATCTGCTCGAGATCGCGCTTGGACTTCGAATAGGACGCGTCGAAATCGAGGATGACATGGTCATTCTCGAACTTGGTGTTCCAGCCGACCGCGATCGTCTGGGTGTCCTTCGAATCGTAGTCGTTGCGAACCACTGGCTGGACCCCGGTGAACCGCGCCGTATCGGCGAACCCAGGGGTCGGCGAAGCGGCAGTGATCACGGTGCCTGCGCCCCAGCCCGGATTGAGCGGGAATTCGATCCCGCGCTGCGGCTGGCGTTCCTTGTAATCGGCATAGAACACGTCGAGCGAGGTGTCCCAGTTCTCCGACGGCTGCCATTGCAGGGTACCGAACAGGCCGAGGCGGTTGAGATCGACCGACTTGGCGAACGGCTTCATCCCGCCCAGCACGGCGCGGCCCGAATCGTCAGGATAGCCCCAGGCGCGGAACCGCTCGACCTGGCTGGGCGAGGATTGATAGGCCGCGCCGAGCGCGATCCCGATCGTGTCGTCGGCAAACTGGTCGACATAGACGGCCGTTGCGCGATAGCCCCAGCCCGGCGAATCCGGATTGAGCGAGCCATCCTCGTTGAATTCGAGCCGCCCGCTGACCGCGATTATGCGGTCCTTCTTGGAGAGCGGGCGGATCGTGTGCAGATCGACCGTCCCGGCCAGACCCTGACCGATCAGGCCGGCGTAAGGGGTCTTGTAGACCACGCCCGAATCGATCAGCTCCGACGGATACTGGTCATATTCCACCGCGCGGTTGTCACCCGAGGAAACCTGCTCGCGACCGTTGAGGAGGGTCGAGGAATAGTCCGGACCGAGCCCGCGGATCGAGAGCACCTGGCTGCGCCCGTCAAGCCGCTGGGTGGCAAGGCCGGGCAGGCGGCCCAGCGTTTCGGCGATCGACACATCGGGCAGCTTGCCGACGTCTTCGGCCGAGAACGCTTCAGCGATCACCGGCGATTCGCGCTTCAGGCTGATCGAGGTTTCGATCGCCGCGCGGTACCCCGAAACAACGATTTCGTTTTCTTCCGCAGCCGGTTCATCAGCCGGTGCTGCGGTTTGCGCGAAAGCCGAAGTCGGCAGAATGACGAGTGAAAGTGCCAGTGCAGGCGCGCTGATGCCGCCGACAAGCGAAGTGCGAAGAGCCACAGTAATCTCCCAGTCCCAGCCGATGATTTTCAGGAGCTCGGCTTAGTCCCCCCGGCACCGCTATCCAATCGGACTGCGCTACCTTGCAGAAGTCCAATGTACCGCGGTTGGGCCGGACAAAAGATGGCATACGTATACGCATTGGATTGCAGTCCGCTGCTGCGGCCAAACTGCAACAAGCCCGGACAACCGGGCGCTCAGTCAGCGGTGCGCAGGAACAGGTTGAGCGTCAGCCGCCCGGCCAGCGGATCGACCGGTGGCTCGAAGTCGGCGGGCAGATCCGCGCAATGCAGGCTGTTGCCGTGATAGACCACCGCGCGATTGAACTTGCCGCTAACCGTGCCGACCTGTTCGTAAAGCGCGGTATCGCCGCGGATATAGTCGCTGGGGGGCAGGCCATGCTGCGCGATGCCGCTTTCAAGCTCGGTTTGAAACGCGGCGAACCGGGTTGAATCGACGGTCTCAAACCCGGTTCCGCGCTGCCGGTAGAACGCGGTGCCACCGCGCTCGGCCGGGTCGAGGTAAAGCAGGACGGCGAGCCGGTTCCGCTCCAGCCCGTCGAAGTGGGGCAGGCGCTGGATCGGCTGCAAGTCCCGCGCCGGGGTGGTCACCAGGCTGAGATAGCATTCAGCAAATTCCGGCAGCCCCGGCAGCGCAAACGTCTGCGCCAGCAGTTCGCCCAGCGGATCGATCAGCGCAGCGGCCGCCGCGCGCGGGACCGGTGCGCGGATGCCGGGGTAGTGCGGGCCGTGCCGCGCGAAAGTTGCCCGCGCCGCGATTCCCAGCACCGCGGCCGGATCGGCCAGGCAATCGTCAAGGATCAGCAGTGGTTGCCGTTCGTGCCCGAGCGACTCGGTGCGCGGTTGCAGTCCGGGTGAGATCGTGAGCGGTCCAGCCATCGGTTCAACCTATTGCGCCAGATTAAATAGATTTGCAGCCCCTTTGCCCGATCGCGTGATTCGATTGCATGCAGCAGGTTCCCGCGATATTCCTCTGCGCAGAGCATCGGGCAACGATCCCGCGCCAAGGGAGGAGCAATGGGCCGCAAGCGCTCCACCAAGCCGACAAGTTTCGATATCGCCTATCGCGCGGGGGTTTCGCAGCCGACCGTCAGCCGGGCGCTGCGCGGTTCGAAATCGGTCAGCCTGGCGACCCGCGAACGGATCGAGGCCATTGCCCGCGAACTCAACTATTCGGTCGACAAGAACGCCTCGTCCTTGCGCTCGCAGCGGGCCAACACCATCGCGCTGCTGTTCTTCGAAGACCCGACCCCCGACGGGGCCAATATCAACCCGTTCTTCCTGGCGATGCTCGGCGCGATCACCCGGGCCAGCGCCAATCGCGGGCTCGACCTGCTGATCTCGTTCCAGAAGATGGAGGACGATTGGCACGTCCGCTATCAGGACAGCCACCGCGCCGACGGGCTGATCCTGCTCGGCTATGGCGACTATACGCTCTACACCGAGCGGCTCAGCCAACTGGTAGAAAGTGATACCGATTTTGTCCGTTGGGGTTCGGTCGGCGAAGACAATATCGGGGTGACGGTCGGTTCGGACAATTTTGGCGCGGGGCGGCAGGCGGGCGAACATCTGCTGTCGCTGGGGCGGCAGCGGATCGCCTTTCTGGGCCAGGCCGACGAGCATTACCCCGAATTCGCCGAACGCTATCGCGGGCTTTGCGCGGCGCTGGCCGAGGCTGGTCATCCGGCCGATCCGGCGCTGCAGGTGGACGCCTTGTCGAGCGAAGGGGATGGCCGCCAGGCGATGGAGCGCCTGTTGGCAGGCAGCGTCCCGTTCGACGCGGTCTTCGCCGCCAGCGACCTGATCGCGATCGGCGCAATCCATGCGCTGGAACAAGCCGGTATGCAGGTGCCGCAGGATATCGCGGTGATGGGATTCGACGATATCCCGGCCGCCTGCCTGACCACCCCGCCGCTGACCACGCTGATGCAGGACCTCAAGGCGGGCGGCGAACTGCTGGTCGAGGCGCTGATCGCCCAGATCGAGGGCCACGCAGTGGAAGACCGCACGATCCCCGCGCGGCTGGTGGTGCGAAAGAGCACGGCGGGCTAGGTATTCGTATGCGTGTTGTCGCGGCCCCGGCAACGTGCAACCCCATTGCACAATAACCGGGGAGAGGGACGCACCAATGGAAAAGCCACGCCAGACGTGGGCCGGAATGGCCAATATCAGCTTCGGCTTCTTCGGCATCCAGATCGGCTTTGCGCTGCAGAATGCGAACATGAGCCGGGTGTTCCAGTCGCTCGGTTCAAGCCTCGACGATCTTCCCGCGCTGTGGGTTGCCGCGCCGCTGACCGGGCTGCTGGTCCAGCCGGTGATCGGCCATATGAGCGACAAGACCTGGCTCGGCAGGCTCGGCCGAAGGCGGCCCTATTTCCTGGCCGGTGCGGTGCTCGCCGCACTCTCGCTGTTGCTGATGCCGTTCAGCCCGGCGCTGCTGATGGCGGCGCTGCTGCTGTGGACGCTCGATGCCAGCCTGAACGTGTCGATGGAGCCATTCCGCGCCTTCGTCGGCGATATGCTGCGCAATGACCAGCACACTGCGGGCTATGCGGTGCAGACCGCCTTCATCGGCGCGGGTGCGGTGGTCGGTTCGCTGTTCCCTTACCTGCTGGAGCACTGGGGGGTGTCGAACGCGGCTACGGGCGGCGGTATTCCCAATACGGTCCGCTATTCGTTCTGGGCCGGCGGCGCGGCGCTGCTGGCGGCGGTGCTGTGGACCGTGCTCAACACCCGCGAATATTCGCCCGAACAGATGGCCGCCTTCGCCGAGCGTGAGGAAGCAGCCGCCAGCGCAACCGCAAATCTGGCCGATCGTGACAGCGCCGCCCCATTCGGCTGGATCGTGGCCGGGATTGCCGCGATGCTGGTGACCTATCAGTTCGGTTTGGAAAAAGAGGTCTATCTGCTGGCAGGATTGCTGCTGGGCTACGGCCTGATCAGCCACGTCGCGATCCGCCTCGCCCGGGCCGGACGCCCGGCCTCGATGCTGACCGGGATCGTCGGTGATTTTTCGGGCATGCCCGAGATCATGAAAAAGCTCGCGCTGGTGCAGTTCTTCAGCTGGTCGGCGCTGTTCATCATGTGGATCAACACCACCCCGATCGTCGCCCAGAACTTCTTCGGCGCGGCCGATCCGGCCAGCGCAGCCTATCAGGAGGGCGGCAACTGGGTCGGCGTCTTGTTCTCGGTCTACAACGGCGTCGCGGCGGTGGCCGCGCTGACCCTGCTGCCGTTGCTGTCCAGCCGGATCGGCAAGGCCCGCACCCACATCTTCGGGCTGCTGTGCGGCGCGGCGGGCTATGCCAGTTTCTTCGTGATCAAGGACCCGCAGTGGCTGATCCTGAGCGAGATCGGGGTCGGGATCGCCTGGGCTTCGATCCTGGCGATGCCCTATGCGATCCTTGCCTCCAGCCTGCCGCAGAGCAAGCTTGGCATCTACATGGGGCTGTTCAACGTCTTCGTGGTGATCCCGCAGCTGCTGGTGGCGACCGTGATGGGCTCGATCATGAAGGCGTTCTTCCCCGGTGAACCAATCTGGACCATGGCTTTCGCCGCCGGAACGCTGGTGCTGGCAGCGCTGGCGATGAGCCGGGTCAAGGTGCCGGGCGAAGCCTAGAAATCGGCGACCAACTGCAGCGTCAGCGCGCGCGGCGGGATGTAGGTGAAACCGCCCGAGGGCGAGACGTTCCAGCCGTACTGGTCGAACGCGTTGAGCAAGACCGGCCGGACCAGCCAGTCAGCCCCGGCCGCCTTGAAGCGATAGCGTGCGCCCAGGTTGAAGACTGTCCGCCCCGGCGCGCTCAGCGTGTTGGCGGAATTGCCGGTGCGGCTCGACAGGCTTTCAAGCGACAGGTCGAACGACAGCGGACCCTTGCCCTGATCCGCCCGCCAGTCGAGCGTCAGCACCGAACGGCGCCGGATCTGGCCGACCGGGCGCTGGCCGATCAGCCTGGTGTCGACCGCTTCGCCCGAAATCCGCGGATCGAGCAGCATGGTCCCGCCGACCACGGTCAGGCCCGGGTGGATCTGTCCGGTCAGCGACACCTCGACGCCGCGGTTGCGCAATGTGCCAAGCTGGCGATAGCGCAATGCCGGATTAAGGTTGTAGTAAGGCTTGGTGATCTCGAACGCCCCGGCGATCAGGGTCAGGCGCGGAGTAACCGAATATTTGATCCCGGCCTCGATTTGGAGGGTGTGGATCGCCGGCGGTGCTTCGGCCCGGTTGCTGGCGATCTCGGGCGCAACCAGCGCTTCCTCCATACCGTGCGAGAGCCCGGCATAGAGCGACAGCGGCGCTGACAGGTTCACCGTCCCGGCAACATTCCACATGATCGGCCCGTCGCGCGTAACCGGATCCGCCAGTAGCGGATCGGCGAAATCGATCGCCTTCTTGTAACCGGTCTTGGAGAAACTCGCGTCAATCCCGAACCGCCCCTGCTCGACCAGTGAATAGGACAGGCCATAGGTAAGCTGCCGCACCCGGTCCTTGCTCTTGGGGCCGATCGTGAAGCTCGGTTCGGACCGGATGTCGGGCGTCAGGATCGTACTCGCCCCCAGGCTGAGCGACTGGCTGCCGCCAAACCGGCGGTCGCGCGAGCGACCGCGCAGGCTGGCGATCAGCCGGTGGCTGAGCGGGCCGCTCTCCCATTGCTTGATCAGCCGCGCCTCGCCCGACAAGGATGCGTCGCGGTTGTTGCCGTCGGCGATCACGCGGCGCGAAGCGACCGAGCCGTCGGGTCGCACGCCGAACAACAGGTCGGCAAAGACCGTATCCTGGGTCCGCCCGTTGTAGAACAGCCCGGCCTCCAGCCGCAGCCCCCCAAGCGGTGCCTTGACAACCGCGCCGTAGGCCCAGTTGGTGGCGTTACGCGGGGCCCATGGCTGGCTGAGATCCTGGCCGCGTTCCAACTCGGGCGGTGGCGCAGTCCCGACCGGAAAATAGGTCGGCCGCGCCTCGTCGCTACGGAAATAGAACGCGCCGCCGAACAACAGGACCGAGACGTCGTCTTGCGGATGCCAGCCCAGCGTCGCCCCGACCGTGCGATAGCGCGCCGTGCCACCTTCCCAGCGGGTCGCGTTTCGCCAACCAACCCCGCCGGATAATCCCAGGCGCTTGCCGTCGAGCGGCTGCTTGAATTCGAACGAGCCGCCGATGCCGTCGTTTGTCGCGCCGCCATCTTCGAGATTGAAGCTGTAGCTGCTCGATCCCCGGGGCTGGGTGAGCGAATAGTCGACCAGCCCGGTTGGCGCGGGAAAGGGATACCGCAGCGCCGCCGGGCCGACCCGGATGGTATTGCCATCCGACAAGCGCGGAGAAAGCCGGTCGACCTGATCGAAATAGAGTCCCTCGATCCGGACGTTCCCGGCCTCGACCGGGTTGAACCCGCGTACGTCGTCACTGGAATAGAGCCCGGAGCGGTCCTGCCCGACCGAGCGGCCGAACGCATCGGCCGATTGCGTGGCAACATTGTCGTTCGCACGTTGCGCGAATGCAGCATGCGGCACCGCCGCCAGCGCCAGCCCGGCCATTGCCCCCAGTTTGAATTCAAAACGCACCGCGCGCCCATAGCGCGCCGGAACCGGTTGGAAAGCGAATTATGCGTCGCCGCGTTCGGCCGGATCTTCGTGCAGCCACGCCGCATGGCGCGGGGCGCGCTTGGTCGCGGCCCATTCGTTGAGCATCGCCGGCGCGATCGCCCGCAGCTCGGCATATTGATCGGGCGTGCCGATATTGCAGGCCAGTTCGAGCCGGTGGCCGTTGGGATCGAAGAAATAGATCGAGCGGAAGATGCCGTGATAGGTCGGCCCGAGCACTTCGACACCCTGCGCTTCGATATGGGCCTTGGCGGTCAGCAGCGCATTGAGGTCCTCGACCTCGAAGGCGAGGTGCTGGACCCACGCCGGGGTATTGGGATCCTTGCCCATCGCGGGCTGCTGCGGCAGTTCGAAGAAGGCCAGTACGTTGCCGCCGCCGCAATCGAGGAACACGTGCATGTAAGGATCGTCCTCGCCGGTCGAGGGAACCTTGTCCTCGCTGAACGCGGTGACGTAGTCCATGCCGAGAACGCGGGCATACCAGTCGACCGTCGCCTTCGCATCGTTGCAGCGATAGGCGACGTGGTGGATCCGCTTGAGGGTGGGGGCGGTGTTCATTCGGTCGCTCCTTCCACGGTGAGCGCGCCGCGGCGGATCTGGTCGCGTTCCATCGATTCGAACAGCGCGGTGAAGTTGCCCTCACCAAAGCCTTCGTCCTTCTTGCGCTGGATGAATTCAAAGAACACCGGGCCGACCTGGGTTTCGGAGAAGATCTGCAACAGCAGGCGCGGGTCACCGTCCTTGGTCGAACCGTCGAGCAAGATGCCGCGCCGCTGCAATTCCGCCACCGGCTCGCCATGGCCGGGCAAGCGCTCGTCGAGCATCTCGTAATAGGTCGCAGGTGGCGGGGTCATGAACGGGGTGCCGATCGCCTTGAGCCGGTCCCACACCGCGATCAGATCGTCGCAGATGAAGGCGATGTGCTGAATCCCCTCGCCATTGTAGGCGCGCAGGAATTCGTCGATCTGGCCTCCGCCAGCCTTGCCCTCTTCGTTCAAGGGAATGCGGATCTTGCCGTCGGGAGCGGTCATCGCCTTGCTGGTCAGGCCAGTATATTCGCCCTTGATGTCGAAATAGCGGATCTCGCGGAAACCGGCGATCCGCTCATAGAATGCCGCCCAGTGCGCCATCCGCCCACCATAGACATTGTGGGTCAGGTGATCGATCAGCTTGAGCCCGGCCCCGACCGGATGGCGATCGACCCCCGGGTGATAGACGAAATCGATGTCATAGATCGACAGGTCATCACCGTAGCGATCGATCAGCGTGATCATCGATCCGCCGATCCCGCGGAAGGCCGGCAGGCGCAGTTCCATCACCCCGGTCCGGCTCTCGACCGGTTCGGCCCCGCGCGCGATCGCCTCGGCATAGGCCGCCGCCGCATCGCGGACCCGCCAGCCCATCCCGCAGGCCGAGGGCCCGTGTTCCTGCGCGAAGTACCAGGCCGGGCTGCGCGGTTCGTAATTGGCGATCAGGTTGATATCGCCCTGCCGCCACAGGGTTACGTCCTTGGACCGATGCCGCGCAATCTCGGTGAAGCCCATCGCGGCAAAGGCCGGTTCGAGCAGGCCCCGTTCCGGCGCACAGAATTCGACGAACTCGAAGCCGTCGAGGCCGAGGGGATTGTCGAACAGGTCGGCCATGGCACGGGCTCCGGATGCGATGCTGGTTTCAGATGAAACTATGTGGACGGACTGCGGGAGTCAAGGTTCACTTGGCTAAAGCGCGGGCATCTGTTGACTGGCGCAGTGAAAGCTGCCCCCGCCAGCCAGCACGGCATCGGCGAGAACGCCGATCACCTCGCGGTCCGGAAACAGTTCGGCAATCGCCGCGACGCCATCGGCATCGTGAGGGGTGCCATAGATCGGGACCACCACCAGCTTCGACGTCACTGCGAAGTTCATGTAGCTGGCCGGCTCAATCCGCCCGCCGGTTTCGACCCGCCCCGGTGAGGGCACTTCGCGCACCGTCACCCCGAAGGCCTCGGCCCGGGCCCTGGCATCGGCATAAATCGCGGCATTGGGATCGTCCGCCCCGGTCGCGCGCGGCAGCGCCAGCACGTTGGGAGCGACGAACCGGGCGAGGTTGTCGACATGGCCGTCGGTGTGATCGTTGATCAGGCCCTCGCCGAGCCAAAGCACCCGGTCAAACCCAAGGTCGCGGTGAAGCCGGTCCTCGATGTCGCCGCGTGACAAGGCCGGGTTGCGGTTGGGGTTAAGCAGGCACTGCTCGGTCGTGACGACCAGCCCGGTCCCGTCGCAATCGAGCGCCCCGCCCTCAAGCACCCAGTCGGCAGTCCCAACCGGCAGCCCGGCGCTCTGCGCCAGTTCCGCCCCGATCTCCTGATCGCCGTCCATCACGTATTTGCCGCCCCAGCCGTTGAAGCCGAAGCGCCTGGCCATCGCGCGGCCATCACGCTCCACCACCAGCGGCCCGGTATCGCGCAGCCAGACATCGCCATAGCGCCGGATCTCCAGTTTCACCGCCGAGGAACACAGCGCCGCCGCCCGCGCCTGGTTGGCCGGGTCTCGCACGATCAGCCGGACCTCCTGCCCGCTCTCGGCCACGGCACTGGCGAAGGCCGCGATCTGCTCCTGCGCGCGGGGCAGGAAGCCCGGCCACTCGTCGGCATCGTGCGGGAAACCGACCCAAAGCCAGAGCTGCGGGTGCCATTCGGGGGGCATCCATACCGGGCCGTCGCTCATCGTCCTACTTCCCGGCGCTGCGGCTCTTGTCGCGCACGGCGCGGAACTCGTCGGTCTTGTGCCAGTTGGGCCAATCGCTGGTCATCGCCAGCATCCGGCCGAGCCGGTAGTACAGCGATACTTCCTGGACCGGGCCGGACCAGTCCCACTTCGGGTCGTACTGGTCGCTGGGTTGATGGTAGCGGTTCTTGACGTAGTCTTCGCCGGCCGCCTCGCCGGCAGCCTTCCCGCCAACCACCCAATCGCTGCCGCGCCCGACGGCGAACATCGGCACGCCCAGCTTGGCGAAGCTGAAATGATCGCTGCGGTAATAACCGCCGCGCTCTGGGTGGTCCTCAGGGGTTTGATACAGCCCCATGGCTTTCATCGCCGCGCCGAGATAGCGGGTCAGCTCGTTCTTGTCGCCGCCGGTCACCCCGACATCGCGGCTCGGACTGCCGGGAAAGACCCCGTCCATGTTGACCCCGCCGGCGGTTTTCGCCAGCGGGTAGACCGGGTTCTCGGCATAGTATTTGGACCCGAGCAGGCCCGATTCCTCCATCGTCACCGCCAGGAACACCTGGCTGCGATCGGCCGGGCCGGCCTTCTTGCTGGCTTCGGCGATCGCGACCATCGCGGCAATCCCGGTGGCGTTGTCGATCGCCCCGTTGCAGATGTCATCGCCGCTCTTGTCCGCCGTGCAGCGTCCCAGATGATCCCAGTGCGCGGTGTAGAGCACGTATTCGCCTGGGCGCTTCCGCCCTGGCTGAATCCCGATCACGTTGCGGCTGACCGTGCGCTTGATCGTGTTGTCAAAGCCCAGGCTGGCCGTGGCCGAAAGCGGCACCGCCTTGAAGCCCTTGACCTTCGCCGCCGCGCTCAGCGCCGCAAGGTCCTGCCCGCTGGCCTTGAGGATCGCCTCGGCCACCGGCTTTTGCACCCAGCCGTTGGCCAGCGTGTTGCTCATCCCGTTGTCGGCCGACTGAATGTAGAGTTGCGGCCCGGTCCAACTGGAGTTGACGACGTTCCAGCCATAGGCCGCCGGGAAGGTATCGTGGACGATCAGCACCCCGGCCGCGCCCTCCCGGGCGGCTTCCTCGAACTTGTAGGTCCAGCGGCCGTAATAGGTCATCCGCTTGCCCTTGAAGAGGCCGGCTTCGTCCTTCGCGGCATAGTCCGGATCGTTGACCAGCACGACCGCGATCTTGCCCTTCATGTCGATCCCGGCATAGTCGTTCCAGCCCAGTTCCGGAGCATTGATGCCATAGCCGACGAACACCAGCGGGGCGTCCTTGATCCGGGTCTGATCGACCGCGCGGTAGGAACCGGCAACATAGTCGCTGCCAAACGCAAAGCTGAGCGACTGCCCCCCGGCGCTGACAGTCAGCGGGGTCGGGTTCTCGGCCGTGATTTCCAGCGTCGGCACTTCCTGCACCCAGCTACCCTTGTTGCCCGGCTGCAGCCCGGCCTGCCTGAACCGGTTGATGATATAGGTGATCGTCAGATCTTCCGCGCGGGTCGCCGGACCGCGGCCTTCATAGGCATCGGACGACAGTTCGCGGGTGACGTCGTTGAGCGTGGCTGCCGAAATCGCTGGCGCGGCGATCCGCGGGATCGGCACCGGCCCGGCCTGCGGCGCGCGGGCCGAAACGCCCGCGGTCAGGGCGATGGCGCTGCCGAGCGCAATGGCGGACAAAAACGACTTGCGGGTAAATTGCATGTGGGGGGAGCCTTGTCTGCCGGGAATGCGATGCCGCGCTGTCTGGCAAAGCCCCCGCCCCCATGCAAGGCCGCCATCGACGAACGACTTGATCGCTGCCCGGCAAACCGGCATCGCAACCCGACGATGAGCCCCGACTGGACCTCTGCCCTTGCCCGCGCCCGGGCCCATGCCCCGTTCCTGGCCCGCGCGCTGGATCGGCTGCCCGCGCTCGCCGAACTGCTCGGCGCCGGTCAGGGCGAGGCGGCGCTTTCCTTGGCCAAGACGGCCGGAGCCGATGCCCCCGATGTCGGCAGTGCCTTGCGGCGCGAAAAGCTGGCCCTGTCGGCCGCATTGGCGATCGGCGACCTCGCCGGAGCGTTCGGGCTGGGCCGGGTGGTCACCGAACTGTCCGACTTTGCCGACCGCGCGCTCGACCGCGCCATCGCGGCTGCGATTCAGGCGCGGGTGCCCGATGCCGAACCGGCCGGGTTCATCGCGCTCGCGCTGGGCAAGCACGGCGCGCGCGAGCTCAACTACTCGTCGGACATCGATCCGATTCTGCTTTACGATCCGGAGCGCCTGCCGCGCCGGAGCCGCGATGAGCCGGGCGAAGCCGCGCAGCGGGTGGCGCGAACGCTCATGCAGCTGATGAGCCACGTCGATCATGAAGGCTATGTCTTCCGGGTCGACCTGCGGCTGCGGCCGGCCAGCGAGGTGAGCCCGCTGGCGATCCCTTATGACGCGGCGCTGTCGCATTATGAAAGTTCGGCGCTGGCCTGGGAGCGGGCTGCGTTCATCCGCGCCAGGGCTTGCGCCGGGGACGTGGCCGCCGGCGAGGCGTTCCTGGCCGCGATCCGGCCGTTCGTCTGGCGCCGCAGCCTCGATTTCGGCGCGCTGGCCGAGATCGGGCGGCTGACCCGGCGGATCCGCGCCAACCATACCGGCCCAGTCCGGCCCGGTCCCGGCTTCAACCTCAAGCAGGGGCGCGGTGGGATTCGCGAGGTCGAATTCTTCGCCCAGACCCACCAGCTGATCCATGGCGGTCGCAATCCGGCGCTGCGGTTGCGCGGGACCCGCGCGAGCCTCGATGCGCTGGCCGAAGCGGGGCTGATCGCCACCGAAGATGCGGCACTGCTTGGCGACAGCTATGACCGGCTGCGGACGCTCGAACACCGGCTGCAGATGGTCGCCGATCAGCAGACCCATTCGCTCCCCGCCGATCCCGCCGCGCTCGACAATGTCGCGCGGCTCGAAGGACTGCCCGATGGTGCGGCGCTGGTTGCCGAGCTGGAGGCGATCACCGATCTGGTCGGGACCCGTTACGACCGGCTGATCGCGCAATATGCCGAGGATGGCCCGGCCAGCGCCATGCCCGCCCCCAGCGGCACGGCGCTGGAAGCCAGGCTGGCCGAACTGGGCTTTGCCGAGCCCGAGGCACTCTGCGCGCGGATCGACGGCTGGCGTTCGGGCAAGCTGCGCGCGCTGCGCAGCGATGCCGCGCGCGAAGCCTTCGATGCGATGCTGCTGCCGCTGCTGGCGGCCTTTGCCAAGGGCCCCGAGCCCGAACGCGCGCTGCTGCGCTGGGAGCAACTGCTCACCAATCTGCCCAGCGCGGTCAACCTGTTCCGGCTGCTTGAGGCGCGACCAGCCCTTGGCGAACTGCTTGCCCGGATCCTCGGTCTCGCCCCGCCGCTGGCCGATGCGCTGGCGCGGCGCGCCGACCTGCTCGACCCCTTGATCGATGCGTCGGCCTTCGACCTGCCCGGCAGCGTCGCGGAGCTGATCGACCAGCTTTCGGCTGGCGAGGCCGACGACGATTACGAACGGCTGCTGGGCCGGGTCCGGCGCCGGGTTGGCGAATTGCGCTTCAAGCTGGGGGTCCAGCTGATCGAGGGTAGCCGCGATCCGATGGAAGTGGGGCAAGCGCTGTGCCGGGTCGCCGAAGCCGCCCTGGCGGTGCTGGCCGAGGCTGCAACCGCCGAATTCGAGCGGGTCCACGGCCGCATTCCCGGCGGCGAACTGGTAATCATGGGCTATGGCCGGCTTGGCGGCGGGGCGCTGACTCACGCTTCTGACCTTGATCTGGTGTTCCTGTTCACCGGCGAACATTCCGCCGAAAGCGACGGTCCGCGCCCGCTCGGCGCGACGCTCTATTTCAACCGGCTGGCCCAACGGGTGATCGCCGCGCTATCGGTCGCAACCGCCGAGGGTGCGCTTTACGAGGTCGATACCCGGCGGCGTCCGTCCGGCGCGCAAGGCCCGATCGCGGTCAGCTTCGCTGCGTTCGAACGCTACCAGCGCGAGAGCGCCTGGACCTGGGAGCACATGGCGCTGGCCCGCGCCCGGGTGTTGCATGGGCCGGGGCAGGGGCGGGACGCGCTGGATACTATCATCAAGGCTGTCCTTCAAATCGACCGCGATCCAGCCAAACTGCGCGCTGAAGTGCTGGAAATGCGTGCAACCATGGTTCAGCACAAACCGGCCAAGGGCCCGCTCGATGTCAAGCTGGCGCGCGGCGGGTTGGTCGACATCGAATTCATCACCCATTTCCTGCAGTTGCGCGATCACCTGGCGCTGGTTCCGGCGATCCCGGCCGCGCTGGCGCTGCTGGTGGCGCAGGGAAGGCTCGATCCGGCGATCGCGGCCGCGCATCTCGTGCTCGGCCGGTTCCTGATCGCGGCGCGGCTGCTTATGCCCGATGGGGAAGAACCGCCCGCTTCGGCCCGCGCGGTGCTTGCCAGCGCCTGCGAATGCGCGGATTGGGCCTGTCTGACCGACAAACTGGCCGAATCGCGCCGCGCGGTCGCCGCCGCCTGGGCCGCGACTTTCGGCGAAGACCTGGAGATCGATTGATGAGCATTGCCCCCGGTGACACCCTGCCCGACATCGCCCTGACCGCACCAGACGGCAGCGCGGTGCGGCCAGCCGATTTCGCGGGCCGGAAACTGGTGTTGTTCTTCTATCCCAAGGACGACACCCCGGGCTGCACCACCGAAAACCTCGACTTCTCGGCCCTGTCCGGCGAGTTCGCCAAGGCTGGAACCGCGCTGCTCGGGATCAGCAAGGACCCGCCGAAGAAGCATCAGAAGTTCATCGCCAAACATTCCCTGACCGCGCCGCTGGCCAGCGATCCGGAGGAACACGGGCTATCCGACGCGCTGGGGTTCTGGACCGAAAAGTCGATGTACGGCCGCAGCTACATGGGCATGGTTCGTTCGACCGTGCTGGTCGGCGCTGACGGCAAGGTCGCGCAGGTGTGGAGCCCGGTGAAGGTCAAGGGTCACGCCGCCGAAGTGCTGGAGGCGGCCAAGGCGCTGTGACTTCCGTTGCTGCGGCGATCCGAGCGGTTCTGCTTGAGACCGATCCACGCGCCAAGGTGATGCAGACCCGCTCGCTGGTCCGGGCCTGGCGCAAGGGGCAGCTGGATTTTGCCTTCGACGTGGCGATGCCGGACGAGCCGGGCCGCCCGATGCAACCTGAACTTTTACCGCCCGGCCAGATGCCCAAGCGCGGCAAGGGTGGTTCGGAACGCGGCCGGCAGGCGCTTTGGCATTCGCTGGCCCACATCGAGTTCGTCGCGATTGACCTGGCGCTCGACATGGCCGGGCGGTTCGGTGGTCAGATGGACCAGCAGTTCGTCTCGGACTTCCTGACCGTCGCCGCCGACGAAGCGATGCATTTCGCGCTGATCGAGCGGCATCTGGCGACGATGGGCAGCCATTACGGCGCGCTGCCCGCGCACGGCGGACTGTGGGATGCGGCGCGCGACACCGCCAACGACGTGGCGGCGCGGCTGGCGGTGGTGCCGATGGTGCTCGAGGCACGCGCGCTCGATATCACGCCGCAGACGCTTGAGCGGGTCCGCGCCACTGGCGATTCGCGCGGCGCAAAAATTCTGAGTCGCATACTTGACGATGAAATCGTTCACGTTCGTTACGGTTCAACTCATTTCGTCGCGGTCGCGAAGAATCGCGGCGAATCCCCCGAAGCTCTCTGGAAAAGCTTGGTTGCGCGCCATTTCAGGGGCGCCGTTAAGCCGCCGTTCAACGACTCGGCGCGTCTTCAAGCCGGTCTACCGCGCTCTTTCTACGCCGGGGTTGTCTAGTTAACCCAAGCGCGGTTAGGCCCCCAATCGAGACGGCGGGGGGCTTTCCGACCTCTCAACACACTAAGTGCCGGTTTGGTTCCCAAGCTCGGCAACAGGGTTCGCAAACCCCGAAAAATCGGGGCGCAAAACAAGGTAGTTTGAGTGGTCGCGATTTCGTTTTTTGCCAAGGCTAGCAAGATTGTCGGCATAGTTGCCGCAGTCGCCGGGCTGTCCTTCGCCAATCCCGCCCTGGCCAACAGCTCGGCCAACGCCGATGTTTCGGCCCCGTTGCGCGCTCAGCAGGCTGCCAAGGCACCGCAGGGCGGCGACGATGAATTCCGCCGCCTGTTCAATGGCTGGCGCTCGATGGACAACACCCAGCTCGCGATTGCGCCGACCAAGGTCGCCACGGCTCCCGCGATGGGCGGCACCGCCGCTGCCCCGATTTTCGCCCCGACCAAGGTTGCCATCCCGTCGCGGATGCCGGTTGAAGGTTCGGCGCTGACTTCGAGCTACGGTATGCGTACCCATCCGGTGCTCGGCGGCCGCCGCCAGCACAAGGGCGTGGACCTGGCGATGCCGGTCGGCACCCCGGTCTATGCCACCGCCGACGGCGTGATTGGCCGGGCCGACTGGTTCTCCAGCTATGGCCTCTATGTCGCGATCGAGCATGGCGGCAACATCCAGACCCGTTATGGCCACATGTCACGGCTCAATGTCGCTGCTGGCCAGCAGGTCAAGAAGGGTGATGTCATCGGCTACGTCGGTACGACCGGCCGCTCGACCGGTCCGCACCTCCACTACGAAGTGCGCATCGCCGGCGTTGCAGTGAACCCGGTTCCCTATATGAACGGCACCACTCGTGCTCTGCCAGTCGCCACCACCGAAGTTGTGATGGGCGGCGGCGACGATATCGACTGAGCAATTCTAGTCCGATACCGGGCGTAGAACCCGGACCGGTCAGGCTTCCGGGAGGATGCTGGGAAACAGGCGGCTTCGGCCGCCTTTTTCTTTGCCTGTCGCCGCGAAGCCTGCGGAACCCGGACCTACGCCATAAACCAGCCGGCAAAGATCCGGCGCGGCCCGCCATCGGTCAGGGGATCGAGCCGGTGCTGCAAATCGCCCGACACTGCAAAGATCAGCCCCTGCCCCGGAACATCATGACGAAATCGCAACAGGTCGACATTGTCGCCGACCCGGCGAAGGTGGAAATCCCCGCCAGAATAGGCCCCGGAGCCTAAGCCGATGGTAATCCCCAGCAGCCGCTGGCGATCGCCAACCATGTCGTCATGCCAGTCCAGTCCGTCGCCCGGTCGCACCTGGGTTTGCGCGACTTGCCCCTCGACCGCTCCGATTGGCGGACATCCGGTAACATCCTCCAGCCAAGACCACAGCTCTCGCCGGCGCAGCGCCACCAGGATCGCGGTACTCGCCAATCCGCCTTGTTCGACCTCACGGTGACCGACGCAGGGAACGTCCTGAGACCGGTAGGTCGCGCGCTCGGCCAGTGCGGTCAGCTTGGCCGACAGGGTGGGCTCGAACATTGCCGGCCAGACGAACGCCCTGTCGCGCGCGAACAGTCTCCGCCCAGGTTCTATGCTACCAGGGCGGGTTATGGCAGCGCCCAACATCGGAAAACCTGACTCGCCGGCCAAGGACTGGCCTTTCGGCTCGGTAACCGGATCGTGCTCTTCCATCGCTTTAGCCTGCTTCTGCCTTGAATTGCCCCATCGAGTTGACTTTGCTCATCCGGCACAATAGCTCTTACCATATCGTTGAACAGGTTTCGATTGGAACAGTCATGTCAAGAGACGCCACGCAATTGCCGAATAGCCGCAAAGCCTGGATCGATCCGGCGATCAACGAACTTGAGGTTGAGGAAACTCACGCGTTCATCGGCCGCGGCGCGGACGTTGGCGGCAACCCCACGATTGATTGCCAGCGATCCTGACCTGACTTCGTGGCCGCCGCTTTTCGGCGGCCAGCGAATGAGGTCTTGCGCCATTTAATCGAGCGGTTAAACTCCCTGCAAGCGGCCAGACCGCAGCAGGAGAGTGATTCACCATGCATCCGTCGATCCACGCCAAGACCAATCCCGACAAGCCCGCGATCATCATGGCGGCAAGCGGTGAGACGATCACCTTTGCCGAGCTTGATCGCCGCTCGAACCAGGTCGCCCAGCTGCTCCGTGCCCATGGAATTCAGGTGGGCGAAACCGTGGCGCTGTGCATGGAAAACCACCCGTGGTTCTTCTGCCTGACCTGGGGCTTTCAGCGCGCAGGCGTTCACTACGTCGGCATTTCCAGCCGCCTGACGCCGCCCGAGATCGCCTATATCCTGGAAGACAGCGGGGCCAAACTGCTGTTCGGCTCGGCCTACCTGGCGCCGACTCTGGACGAGGTGGTCAGGCTTTCCCCCGAGGTCGCACAGCTGCGGTTCGACAGCCCAGGCGCGCTTTCGGCCGAGACGGCGCTCGCGGCCATGCCCGATACTCCGATCGCGGATGAGCGCGCCGGGGTCGACATGCTCT
>CALCQB010000186.1 GCA_937897535.1 uncultured Novosphingobium sp.
CGGGCCGGATACTATTAGGGAATTGGCCGATGAGGCCGGCGCCACGGCTGTCACAGCGGCAGATGCAGTCAAAGATGTCGACGTGATCATTCTGTCGGTTCCTCTTGGCCGAATGCAGCCGTTGAAAGACGTGCTAGCCGATGTGCCCGTATCTGTTCCGGTTATTGATACATCGAATTATTACCCGCTTAGGGACGGACACTTCGCCGCGATCGACGAAGGTCAAATTGAAAGTGAATGGGTTCAAGAATTGATCGGTCGCCCGGTAACCAAGGCGTGGAATGCCGTGCTAGCCGGCACCCTGCGCAAGAACGGCAAGCCTGCTGGAGATCCCCAACGAACCGCCATTCCTGTGGCGGGCGATGATGCGAAGGCAAAACAGATTGCCATGGAGCTCGTCGAAGCAACCGGCTTTGATGCTGTCGATGTTGGCACAATCGCAGAGTCCTGGCGAATTCAGCCCGGTAACCCGACCTATTGCAATGAGCTGACTGCGGACGAGTTGCGCCATGCCCTTACGATTGCGGATCGGTCTTTGGCGCCTAGACGCAGGGATGCGGGGATGCAGGTCCTGCTGACATTCGGAGACCAATTTGATAACGATGACCTTCTGAGGGTAAACCGCGCTGTAACGAGGATTTCAAAATAGGGTTTTTTGACTGCAGCCTCACGGCGGAAGGGGGCACCGTGATGATCAAACGCTCTCAACGGAACCTCTTGGCATGTCGTCGCAGAAATGGCTCAGCCTATCGCATGGATTTTTTGGGGGTATCGTTGGGGGTATTTTGGGCAGCCCCTCGCAATAATATATATTGTTTACAACAATATATAAGCTCCTGAAAAGTCCCTCCTCCGCTACCAAGTCTCATGTTTACGATTGTCCGTAGCGGGGCCTGTCGGGTCTATAGGCCACTGCCTGGAACCGGCGAAATTCTGCGCGCCCCGGCCGCATCGAGCGGGGGCGTGTGGGCGTTGCTTCGCCGATGCGGACCGCAGCAGCAAAGAGGCCGGCCGCAACCCAGGTTGCGACCGGCCTCGATGGAGTGGGGTGCCGGGCAATACCGCAGCACCCTGATTGGATCAGATCAGGCGATCAGAACTTCAGGCCGGCCCGGACACCAAAGGTGCGCGGATCGGAGGCCTGCAGCGTACCGTTCACCCCGCCGCCGACGGCGGTGACGATCAGGTTGTCTTCGAGGTTCTTCACATAGGCCTGGACGTAGTACTTCTTTTCAGGTCCGTTGTAGGTCAGCGTGGCTTCGGTCGAGGTGTAGCCGGGCTGCTTGAACTGGCCGAGAATGGCCAGCGCGCTGATCACGAACTTCGACGAATAGCGGCTGCGAACCCCCGCCACGACGCTGCCACCGTTGGCCAGGTCGAAGGTATGGGTGTAGCCGGCGCTCAACGTCAGGCTCGGCGAACGGTCAAGCTTCAGGCCTTCCCAGTTGAGGGCCGGGAACGCCACCGTGTTCGGCAGGAACCGACCATAGCGCGCGTTCAGGTAAGCCGCCGAGAAATCGAGCCGGTCGTTCGCCGACGGAGTCAGCGTGCCTTCCAGTTCGATCCCGTCGACCTTGGCCGAAGTGGCGTTGGTGGTGACGGTGCAGTTGGTGCCACCGACGCAGAACGGGCCAACCTGGGTCAGCTGGAGGCCGCTGTAGTCATAGTGGAACGCCGACAGGTTGAACCGCAGCAGATCGTCGAGCACGCGGGTCTTGATGCCCACTTCGTACGAGGTCAGCGTTTCGGGATTGTAGTAAAGCGCCGAGGCAGCCTGCGCACAGCCGGTCCCGGTGCCGATTTCGCAGCCGTCGTTGAACCCGCCGGCCTTGTAACCGGTCGACACGGTTCCGAAGACCATCGTTGCCGGGTTCAGGTCATAATCGAACCCGACCTTCCACGTGGTCTTGTTGTATTTCCGCCGGGCGTTGTTGACCGAGACAATGTCACCGACAGCGGCACAGCTGGTATTGAACTGGCACTGCACCGTCGCGCCGGTGCGGGCCTTTTCGTCGGCAGTGTAGCGGATCCCGGCGGTGATGCGCAGTTCGGCCACTGGCAGGAACGTCACCTGGCCGAAGGCTGCCTTGGACTGCGACAGCACATAGTGCTGCGGGAAGCCGAAGACGTAACCGACAGTGCCCGGGGTCGAGCGGACCCCGCCGAGAACGCGGTTGTAGATGAACAGCTGAATGTCCGCGCGTTCCTTGAAGTAGTACAGCCCGGCCTGCGCCCGGATCGGGCCATCGCTGTTGGTCGAAAGCCGCACTTCCTGGTTGTTCTGCCAGTACTTTCCTTCGAACAGGTTCGGCGCCAGACCGGCGACGTTATAGCTGTAGTTGCCTTCGGTGCGGTGAAACTCGCGGTAGGAACCGACATAGTTGAAGGTCACCGGACCCAGATCGTACTTGAATTCGGCGCCGACGCCGTACGATTCGTTGTCCCGCTTGAAGTTGTTGGCGAGCTGCTGGTTCGTAATGCCGTCAGCGCTGGTGGCGTTGAGCGACAGGAGCTGGGTGTTGGTCCGGGTGTCGCCGATGTAAACCGGGTTCACTCCGGTGGTGGCATAGCCGGTGTAATAGTTGCCGGTCGAAACGGTGTTGATCCCGTTTCCGCCCATGTGGGTGTAGTCGCCGCGGATCAGCAGCTCGCCGCCATCAAACTTCAGCAGGGCCGACAAGCGGGCGCCGAGGTTTTCCTTGTAGGGCGAAAGCGGGGCGTTGAAGTTGGTGCCGGGCTTCAGGAAGCTGTCCCGACGGTCGAAGTTGACGGCCGCACGGATCGCGAAGTCTTCGCTGACCGGCGCGTTGAGAACCGCAGTCGCCTGGGTGTTGTTATGGTTGCCGTAGGCCACGTCGATCGAGCCGCCGAACGCCGACGGGTCGGGACGGTTGGTGATGACGTTGATCGCGCCGGCCGTGGTGTTGCGGCCGAACAGGGTGCCTTGCGGACCGCGCAGCACTTCGACACGGCCGATGTCGAAGAAGCTGACTTCCTGGGCCTGCTGGCGGGCGATGTATACGCCGTCCGACATGAACGCAGCCGAGGGATCGCCCTTTTCGGTGCCGTCAGAGCTGGTCACGCCGCGGATGGTGATCTGCAGGCCGTTGTTGCGGTTGATCATCACGCTCGGGACCTGGTCGCCCAGCGCGGTCGGATTGGTGATGCCGGCGTTGCGCAGCGCATCGCCCGAGATCGCGGTCAGCGCGATCGGCGTCTTGGACGCCATGGTCTCGTTGCGGGTGGCGGTAACGACGATATCGCCATTGCTGTCTTCCTTGGCTTCCTGAGCCATGGCCGGCGTCGCGGCCAGCAGTGCCAGCAGCGACACGCCAAGATATTTTACGTTCCTCATGGTCTTATTTCCCTCTCCCGTTGAAAATTCGATTGCGGGCAGATTGAGCTGCCGCCCCATTTTCGTAATCGATACCATTTCTGGTCTGCCAGACCGAAAGCTGTCGCTGCAGTTCCGGCGGAGCCGGGGCGGCAGCACGTTGAAACCGATTACAAAAAGTGGAAATTGAAAAGCGGCGAATCGCCGCGAACCCCAGATCCTCTACCCTGTTTCTTGATTTATGGCGGTTTTCGTAACGGAAGATTTATGACAACGCAAGACTATTCCCAGCACTTAGCCCGGCGCCGTTGATTGCCGTTCCACCAGCTCGTGAACCAGCACGACATTGCGCTGCTCCAGTGGCAGCTTGCGGAGCACGGCATCCATCATCCGCATCGCGGTTTCGCCAAGCTGGGTGGTCGGCTGGCGGATGGTGGTCAATGGCGGTGAGGCAAAGGCCCCGAACCGCAGATCGTCAAACCCGATGATCGCAATGTCGGCCGGCATCGCCAGACCCCGCTCGCGAATGGCCAACTGCGCGCCAATCGCCATTTCGTCGTTCGCGCAGAATACCCCATCGGGAACGGTCGCGGCGTCAAGCAGGCCCTGCATCGCAATGTAGCCCGAATCGATCGAAAAGTCCCCTTCGACAATTCCGGCCCCTGTGGTCGGCAGGCCCGCCGCCAGCAGCGCCTCGGAAAAGCCCCGCAGGCGATCCTGGCTCAGGGTATTGGCCGGCGGGCCGGTGATGGTTGCGATCCTGCGGCAGCCCCGCGCCAGCAAGTGCTCCACCGCGAGTTTGCCGGCCGCGACATTGTCGATTGCCACTGTCGGGCAGTCCAGCCCCTCGTTCCGCTCGCAGGCCAGGACCAGCGGGATCTTCTGGACGAGCCCGCCGTCAAGTTCGGCCTTCACAATGGTCGGCAGCAGCGATCCGAGCAGGATCAGCCCATCGGCCATCCGCGTCAGCACCATGTCGGCATAGTAATCGAGCCGTTCCTGCTTGCCTTGCGTTTCGCCGATCAGGACCCGGTAGCCCAGGTCATGCGCGACATTCTCGATGCTCTGGACGATCCCCGAGAAGAACGGGTTGGCGATTTCGGGTACGATGACGATGATTGCCTCGTTGCGCCGCCGCCGCAATTGCCGGGCATTGGCGTTGGGCACATAGTTCATCGCTTCGACCGCCTGCTGCACCAGCTCGCGCTTGAGCGGGCGCACCGCCTCGGGCGTTGTCAGGGTTCGCGAGACAGTGGCCACCGAAACGCCCGCGCGCTTCGCAATGTCGCGAATGGTGACCACAACCGTATTTTCCCTAACTTGATCCCGGCGGTCTTTGGCCGGTCAGATTTTGCCCGCTTTGAGGAACTCCGTCGCGTGATAAGCGGCGCGTGCCGACATCGCCATATAAGTGAGCGAGGGGTTCTGGCAACCGCTCGAGGTCATCGCCGCACCGTCGGTGATGAACAGGTTGGGCACGTCGTGGGTCTGGTTATACTGGTTGAGCACCGAGGTTTTGGGATCGCGTCCCATCCGGGCGGTGCCCATCTCGTGAATGCCAAGGCCCGGCGGGTGGAGCTTGCTGGTTTCGCGGGTGATCGTCGCGCCCGCGGCCAGCAGCATTTCCCTGGCGTCTTCCAGCATGCGGCGGCCGAGTTCCTTTTCGTTCTCGCCGTGAACGCAATCGATGTTGACCTGCGGGATGCCCCATTCATCGGTCTTGCTGGCGTGCAGCGTCACCCGGTTGTCGGGATTGGGCAGCATTTCGCCAAAGCCCGACAGGCTGATCGACCACGGTCCCGGATGGCGCA
Organism: uncultured Novosphingobium sp.; assembly: GCA_937897535.1. Taxonomy (GTDB): domain Bacteria; phylum Pseudomonadota; class Alphaproteobacteria; order Sphingomonadales; family Sphingomonadaceae; genus Novosphingobium. Next base: position 5,146 of record CALCQB010000186.1, read on the forward strand.
CTTTCTCCTTCAGTTCGGTGCCCACAGCCGGGCCGGAACCCGCAACCCCGCGCCAGCCCTGGCGCATCACCCGGCCCTGGTAGCCATAGCCGCGCAGATAGCCGTCATCCTTTTCAAGATTGCGATAGCGCGGGATGTAGAGGCCGTTGGGGCGGCGGCCGCGATGAAACGTGCTTGGGCCGTTCATGGTACCCGCGACGCCCGGCCCATAGACATGGTCCATCAGATTGCGGCCGACCTGGTCAGAACTGTTGGCCAGCCCGCGCGGGTTGGCGTCGTCGCGCGAATTGAGCAGCACCTGCGCGCTGCCGATGGTCGAGGCGCACAGGAAGATCACCTTGGCTTCGTAAGTGCGCACCTGCTTGGTGTGCTGATCGATGATCCGCACGCCGGTGGCCTTGCCGGTCTTAGGGTCGGTGATGATCGAATGGGCGATCGCGTCGGTCACGATAGTCAGATTGCCGGTGCGTTCGGCGGCCGGCAGCGACGAGGACAGGCTCGAGTGATAGGCCCCATAGCTGCACCCGCGCTCGCAGATCGAGCGATACTGGCAAGGATTGCGGCCCAGTTCGAGGTGGTGCGGCTGGGGCTCGGTCAGATGCGCGCAGCGGCCCTGGATGACCTTGCGATCGGGGAACTGCTTTTCGACCGCCGCCTTGAACAGCAATTCGCCATCGGTCATCGGCATGGCCGGCAGAAACTGGCCGTCGGGCAACTGGGCCAGGCCTTCGTTGGCGCCCGAAACGCCGATGAAGGTTTCGACCTTGTCGTACCACGGGGCCAGATCGGCATAGCGGATCGGCCAGTCGATCCCATGACCGTCGCGGGCGTTGGAGCTCAGGTCCATTTCGGACATCCGGTAGGTCTGGCGACCCCACATGATCGACCGCCCGCCCAGATGATAGCCGCGGATCCACGAAAAGGGCTTGTCCTCCGGCGTTTGGTAGGGGTGCTGGCTGTCCTTGACCCAGAATTGCTGGGTTGCGCTGTTCACCGCATAGCACTGGCGCTGGATCGGATAGTCCCGCTCGAGTTCCTCCTCGGGAATGCCGCCGGCATTGGGCAGATCCCAGGGCTGCATCCAGTCGGTATAGTCGGCGCCATGCTCAACCTTGCGGCCGCGTTCGATGATCAGCGTCTTCAGTCCGCGTTCGCACAATTCCTTGGCGGCGATCCCGCCGCTCATTCCCGAACCGATAACAATGGCATCGAACATAACTGTCTCCCGAATTCTTCTTGTTGTCAGGCGCCGTTGGCACCGCCCCACGCGCGGGTGGCAGGGGTGAGGGGGATCGAAGCCTCCCACGCGCCGGGGGCGTGCTCGTAACGCAGCTCGACACTCGCGCCCGCTTCACTGAAATAATAGAGCCCGACCAGCAGATCCTTGAGCTTGGCATAGTCAGCATTGCTGGCGAACTGCTCGGCATCATAGCCCTTGAAGAACGCGGTGCGCTGGCTCGGCGGCAACAGCGCAAAGGCCCGCCCGGTCTTGGCCTTGGCCGCAGTATCGATCGCGGCCAGTGCAGCGAGATGGGCAGCGCGATGCGGTGCGCTGGCCCAATCGCGCAGCAAGGCATCGAATTTGGCCGGAACGCCGACTTGCACCGCGCCGGGCGTATCGGTGCGCGGGATCAGGGTATCGGCCAGTGCCGTAACCAGCGCAGTCGTCGGCTTGTCCAGCAGCGGTGCGCGGCGCGGCGTCTTGGCTGGCGCTGCGGCGAGCGCTTGTGCCGGCAATGCCGCCAGCCCGATCAGCGCGCTGATCCCTTCCAGCATGCTGCGACGATCCAAACCGATCATGCCCGTCATCCTCTGTCCCGAAAATTGTTGTCTTGACCGATACCGGAAATTTCTGGCAACGATTACAAAAATAGTGGGCAGAGGAAGTGATCTTGTCAACAGCTTCGCAAAAATTGCGGCTTTTCAGTATGATGGCGCTGCATCTGGCAATCTGGGGGGCCTGGGCACCCATATTGTTCCCCGACATGGGGATGCAGGGATTTAGCGCCGGTCAGCAAGCGCTGGTCGTGCCGGTGGCCCTCGCCACGATCGGCGCTCTGGTGCTGGCTTTCGTTTTTCACCCCCCGACGGCCGCTTCGGCCGGAACCCTGGAGGACATATGATGCTTGAGTCGATGAACCGTCGCAGCCTGTTGGCCGGAATCGGCGCAGCGGGTGTTGCCGCTGCTACACCTGCTTTCGGAGCCAAGCGTATGCCGTTCTTCAAACGCGTCAAGAAGCCGCTCGGTGTGCAGCTCTATGCGCTGGGGGAAGCCGCGCAGAAGGATCTGGCGGGCACACTCAAGCGGCTTGCTGCGATCGGCTATACCGATTTCGAATTGCCCGGCCTCTATGGGCGCAGCCCCAAGGATTTGCGAGCCGATGCCGACGCCGCCGGGGTGCGGTTCGGTTCGATCCACATGGGCCTGCCCGCGCGCCTGCCACCGGGATCGCTCACCCTGATGAGCAGCCCGCAGCAAATCGCCGACGCCCTGGGTGCGCTGGGCATCACCAAGGCGGTGCTGCCGATCCCGCTGCTGCCCGACGATTTCAGCGTGCCCGCTGGCGGCAATATGCGCGACGCGCTGGTCGCCGGGGTCGAGGCTGGCGGGCTCGATATGTGGAAGCGGATGGCTGCCCTGCTCAACGAGCGTGCCGCTGCGCTCAAGCCCTATGGGATCGAGATGGGCTATCACAACCATAACATGGAGTTCAAACCGCAAGGCGGAACCACCGGTTGGGAGGTCCTGCTGGGCGAACTCGACCCGCGGCTGGTGTTCATCGAGCTCGATCTGGGCTGGATTTCGGCCGCCGGTCTCGATGCTGCGGCCGAGATCAAGCGGCTCAAGGGCCGGATCAAGATGGTCCACCTCAAGGACATCAAGGCCTCGACCACCCCGAACTATACCCTCCAGCAGGATCCGGTCGAAGTGGGTCTGGGCAAGCTCAACTGGCGCAAGATCCTGCCGGCCTGTGCCGAAGCCGGGGTGGAGCACTATTACGTCGAGCAGGAGCCGCCGTTTTCGCGCGATCGCTTCGATTCGATGAAGCTGTCGCACGATTACCTGGCCCGGTTCGCAGGCTGACGGTTCGCTGTTAGAATAAGCGATCAACGCACGTGGCTGAGCGGCGCTGATCTATTGAGAGGAATGCAGACGTGAAGACGATCAAGGGCCCGGCGATTTTCCTCGCGCAGTTTGTAGGAGCCGAAGCGCCGTTCAACAGCCTCGAGACGATCGCCGATTGGGCGGCGGGGCATGGCTACAAGGGGATCCAGATCCCGAGCTGGGAAGCGGGGCTGTTCGATCTCGCCAAGGCGGCCGAGAGCCAGACCTATTGCGACGAGATCACCGGGATGCTGGCCGACAAGGGCCTCAGCGTGACCGAGCTTTCGACTCACCTGCAGGGCCAGCTGGTCGCGGTCCATCCGGCCTATGATGCCCAGTTCGATGGCTTTGCGCCCACGCAAGTGCATGGCAACCCGGCGGCGCGGCAGAGCTGGGCAGTCGAACAGATGACGCTGGCGGCCAAGGCCAGCCGCAACCTCGGGCTCAACGCGCACGCCAGCTTCCCCGGCGCGCTGGCCTGGCCGTATTTCTACCCCTGGCCGGCGCGGCCCGCGGGTCTGGTCGAGGATGCCTTCGATGAATTGGCCCGGCGCTGGAAGCCGATCCTCGACGTTTTCGACGAGAACGGCGTCGACGTCGCCTACGAAATCCACCCCGGCGAAGACCTGCATGACGGGGTGACGTTCGAGATGTTCCTCGAACGGGTCGGCAATCACCCGCGCGCCAACATCCTGTACGATCCGAGCCACTTCGTGCTGCAACAGCTCGACTATCTGGCCTTCATCGACATATACAAGGACCGGATCAAGTGCTTCCACGTCAAGGATGCCGAGTTCCGCCCTTCGGGCCGGTCGGGCGTCTACGGCGGTTACCAGTCGTGGGTCGATCGCCCCGGCCGGTTCCGCAGCCTTGGCGATGGCCAGGTCGATTTTTCGGCGATCTTTTCCAAGATGGCCGCGAACGACTTTGCCGGCTGGGCCGTGCTCGAATGGGAATGCGCGCTCAAGCATCCCGAGGTCGGCGCGGCCGAGGGCGCGCCCTTCATTGCCAAGCACATTATCCAGGTCACCGAGCGCGCGTTTGACGATTTCGCGGCGGGCGGCGCGGATCGCGACCTCAACCGGCGCTTGATGGGTATCCAGAGCTAAGACACTATCCAGACATCGGCCAACAGGACCACTGACCATGAACCATTTCGTCAAGCTTCTCCCGCTCGCAACCGGTATCATGCTGGCGACGATCGCCTGGGCCGCTGGTCCACCGGCCGGCAATGCTGCCGCCGGGCAGGTCGTGTTCAAGCAGCAATGCGCCGCTTGCCATGCGGTCACGCCGAATGCCGGGCCGGGGGTTGGGCCGCGGTTGTTCGGCGTGGTCAATCGGCGGGCCGGTGCAGTGCCGGGCTATGCTTATTCGCCCGCGATGAAGGCCAGCGGCCTGACGTGGAACGCGCGGCAACTGCGGCTGTTTCTCGATAACCCGGCCAAGACCGTGAAGGGCAACAAGATGCCCTATGCCGGGCTGCACGATCCCGCCAAGCTCGACAATGTGATCGCCTATCTCGCCACGCTGAAATAGCGTGCCCGCTTTCGCGGCGACCATACCAGCGGCAAGAGCGCGGATCTTCCGCCGCCGCATCGGTGCGGCGGCGCTTCTGCTGTGTGTCGGAACAACGATTCCGGCTGGCGGTTCGGGCGACTGGCCCAGCTATGGCGGCCACGCCAGCGGCGATCACTATTCCGAATTGGTCCAGATCACCCCGGCCAATGTCGGGCAGCTCGAGCAGGCCTGGCGGCTCGACATGGAACCGGGCGGGCTGCAGGCCTCGCCGCTGGTGATCGGAGGCAGCCTTTATGCGCTGACCCCGGCGCAGGCGGTGGTGGCGCTCGATCCGGCCACCGGGAACCAGCGCTGGAAATACGAACCCGCCGAGGCTGGCCAGCAGCCGGTCCGCGGGCTGGCCTATTGGTCGCAAGCTGGCGCGAGCGCGCTGTTTACAAGCTACGGCACCTATCTTGCCGCGCTCGATCCGGCGACCGGGCAACCGATCCCGGGGTTTGGCCAGAATGGCCGGATCGACCTGCGCGAAGGGCTGGGCCGCGATCCGGGGCAGATGGCGGTGTTCCTGACCTCTCCCGGCGTGGTCTACCGCGATCTGATTATCGTCGGGTTCCGGACCAGCGAGCGCAAGCCGGCCGCGCCGGGGACGGTTCGCGCCTACGATGTCCGCAGCGGCAAGCTGCGCTGGCAATTCAACACCCTGCCGCGTGCTGGCGAAACCGGGGCCGAAACCTGGGCCAAGGGTAGCCTCGCTGCGGCTGGGGGCGCCAATTCCTGGGCCGGCATGGCGCTCGACGAGGCGCGCGGGATCGTGTTCGTGCCGACCGGTTCGGCGGTCGATGACTTCTACGGCGCCGATCGCGTGGGCGATAACCTCTACGCCAATTCGCTGGTCGCGCTTGATGCCGCCACCGGGCAGCGGCTGTGGCATTTCCAGGTCGTGCATCACGATATCTGGGATCGCGATCTGCCCACGCCGCCGGCACTTCTGACGGTCCGTCAGCAGGGCCGGGCGATCGATGCGGTGGCGCAAGGGACCAAGCAAGGACTGGTGTTCCTGTTCGAGCGCGCGACCGGCCGCGCCTTGTTTCCGATCGAGGAACGCCGCGTGCTGCGAAGCGATGTCCCGGGCGAAATCACGGCCCCGACCCAGCCGTTTCCGCTGCTGCCGGCCCCGCTGGCACGCCAGCAACTGACTGCCGCTGGGCTGACTGCGCGGACCCCGGCGGCGAATGCCGCCGCGCTCGAAAAATTCGCGGGCTTCGTCAGCAACGGCCCATACACCCCGCTGTCGGTCGGCAAGCAAACGGTCGTGTTCCCCGGGTTCGACGGGGGGATGGAGTGGGGCGGTCCGGCGGTCGATCCCAATCGCGGCATCCTCTACGTCAACGTCAATGACATCGCCTGGACGGGCGGACTGGCCGCCGCCGTGACGGCCGCCGCCGCCGGGCGCGGGGGTGAGGCTTACCTGCAGAACTGCGCGGGTTGCCACGGCATGGACCGCGCCGGCGCACCGCCGGATTTTCCCAGCCTGGTGGGAATTCTCTCGCGCCGGTTCGATCATGAGGTGAGCCGGACGATAACCCAGGGCAAGGGCCGGATGCCCGGCTTTCCGCAGCTTGCCGGCACCGATACCGAAGCCTTGCTGGCCTATCTGCGTGGCCCTTCGGCAGGGGCCGAGCGCGAGGTTTCCGCACCTGGCGAAGCCAGCTCTGAACCCTCCCGCTATATCTTCACCGGCTACCGCAAGTTCCTCGATCCCGACGGCTATCCCGCCGTTGCCCCGCCGTGGGGGACGCTCAATGCGGTCGACCTGAACACCGGGGCGATCAAGTGGAAAGTGCCGCTGGGCGAGTATCCCGAACTGGTGGCGCAGGGGATCACCGGGACCGGTTCGGAAAATTACGGCGGACCGATCCTGACGACATCGGGTCTGCTGTTCATCGGCGCGACGGTCTATGACCGCAAGTTCCGGGCCTTCGATGCGGTCGATGGGCGGCTGCTGTGGCAGGCCGACCTGCCCTTTGCCGGGACGGCCACGCCGATCACCTACATGGCCGGAGGGCGGCAGTTCGTGCTGATTGCAACCAGCGGTCAGCGCGACCAGAAGGGTCCGCAGGGTGCCGCCTATGTTGCGTTCACATTGCCCGCGAAGTGAACGGGATCGCGCCATGGGGCGGGGTGGTTCGATCGCATTGATGCGCTTCAGACATAGGTTCTATCGGAATTACGCAGCTAATCCGGTGATAGAAAAGCGATTAAGGTCTCGATCCAGTTCCATCTGCAGTTAGGATTCGTCGATGATTACGATCAAAGTCAACGGTCAGGACCGGCAGGTGAACGCGCCGGAGGACACCCCGCTTCTCTATGTTCTTCGGGGCGAACTTGGGGTGATGTCGCCCAAGTTCGGCTGCGGCATGGCACAATGCGGTGCTTGTTCGGTGCTGCTGGGCGATGAGGAAATCCGTTCCTGTATTACCCCGGTTTCCGCGCTGGAAGGCAAGGAAGTCACCACGGTTGAGGGTCTGCCCGCGCGCTGGGCCCGGCACAGCGGATCGGCTGCCAAGGATGCGCTGCATCCGGTGCAGGATGCCTGGGTGGCGGAGCAGGTTCCGCAATGCGGGATTTGCCAGTTCGGGATGATGATCAAGGTCACCGAACTGCTCGAAAAGAATGCTTCGCCGACCGATGCCGACATCAAGGAAGCGCTAACCACATCCGGGCCTTCGCCGCATTTGTGCCGTTGTGGCAGCTATGCCGCGATCCTCGATGGCGCGCACCGTGCCGCCCGGCTGATGGCGGGAGAAGTCAAATGAGCGCCGACCTGAACATTCACGGCGCCAGCCTCAGCCGTCGCGGTTTCCTCGCCACCGGAGGTGCGCTGATCGTTGCGGTCAGCGTGAAGCCGGGCGCGGCGACGGCGGCTGCCGGGACCACACTCGACGCGACCGCTCCGGCATCGTGGATCGAGATTCATGCCGACAACACCGTCCATATCCGCACCGGCAAGTGCGATTTCGGCCAGAGTTCGATCTATACCGCTTACCGCCAGATCGTCGCGGAAGAACTGGACATGCCGATGTCGGCGATGACCGAGGTGATCACGGGCGATACGGACCGCACTCCCGATGGCGGCGGCACTTTCGGGCTGCTGCGCACCAATGTGCTCAATCTGCGCAAGGCGGCGGCCTATACGCGGGCGGCGGTCCTGACGCTGGCGGCGCAGAAGTTCGGCGTTGCCGAGGCGAGCCTTTCGATCAAGGACGGCATGATATCGGGCGGCGGCAAGGCAGCCAGCTATGGCGACATCGTCAGGGGCGGCGATTTCAAGCTGACCATCCCGGTCTCGGGCGACCTGATGAGCCCGCGCGGGCTGCTGGTTGACGGAACCCCGCCGCTGAAGAAACCCTCTGATTACAAGATCGTCGGCCAGCCGGTGATGAACCCCACGATCCGTCCGAAGATTGCGGGCCAGATGCCCTATGTCGGTGACATCAAGCTGCCCGGCATGCTCCACGCCCGCACGATCCATCCGGCGACGCTCGGCTCGACCCTGGTGGCGGCGGGCAAGGTCGACAAGGCGCTCTATCCCGGTGCGCAGACCGTGGTGATCGGCAATCTGCTCGCGGTGGTCTCGGAAACCGAGTGGGAAGCGGTATCGGCGGCGCAGCAGGTTGCCGGCGAGACGAAATGGACCGAATGGAAGGGGCTGCCCGGCCATGAACGCCTGTTCGATCATCTGCGCAAGTCGGTTGACTGGACGGTCTATCCAACGCGTGACGGCCGCGCCAACCGGGGCGATCCCACGGCGGTGGCGACCAAGAAGGCGCTGAAGGCCAGCTACAATGTGCCCTATCACAAGCATGCTCCGATCGGGCCGATGGTTACACTGGCAGACGTGCGGGCCGATGGTTCGGTAACGCTGCACACGATCAGCCAGAACCCGCAGCACTTGCGCGGGATGATCGCCCGCATGCTGGATATTTCGGCTGAAAAGGTCGTGGTGCGCACCTATCCCGGGCCCGGCCATTTTGGCCGCTCGAACGGGGGCAGTGCCGGGACCGAGGACGAGGCGGTGTTGCTGTCGCAGGCGCTGGGCCGGCCGGTGCGGCTGCAGTGGATGCGACCCGATGACATGCAGTGGTCGACCCAGTCGTCGGCGATGGTTGCCGACATTGCAATCACGCTCGACGATGCCGGCAGAATTGCAACCTACGAGGCCGAGCATCGCGGCCCGCCGATGCAGGATGATCGGCTGGTCGGCGCACTGCTGGCGGGCAAGCCAGTGATCCCGGCCCCCGGCGCCGGTGTGGCTTACGGCTTTCAGGGCGGCGAGCTGAACATCGCCGATGCCTGGGTCTATGGCACGGTCGCCAACGTCCGGGAACAAGGCTTTGGCACGGACCAGCTGGGTGAGAAGAGCTCGCCAACCGCGGTCGGGCTGCGCGATCACTCGATGCGCACGCCGATCCAGTTCCAGCAGAATTTCCCGCGCGAGAGCGCGATCAGCGAGGCGGCAGCGCTGGCCGGGGCCGATCCGATCCAGTTCCGGGTCGACCATGTCGACAGCCCCCGCTTCAAGACAATTCTCGCCCGGCTGCGCGATGAATCGGGCTGGGTCACCCGGCCGTCTCCTGCGCCGACGGCCAAAGCCAGAGGCAAGGCTGCGGTGCGCGGGCAGGGCGCCTCGATCATGCTGCGCGATAACGGCTATTGGGCCTGCGCCGCGCACATCGCGGTAATTCCCGAGACCGGCGAAGTGAAGGTCGAGCGGATCACGCTGGTTGCCGATCCGGGCATCATCGTGAACCCGCTGCAACTCAAGCGCCAGGTGCAGGCCGGCTGCCTGATGGGGGTAAGCCAGGCGCTGCATGAGGAAGTGATGTTCGACGAAGGCGCGGTAACCTCGACGGACTGGTCGAGCTATCCGATCCTGACCATCGCCGAGATGCCCGAACTGCGGGTGATCATCGCGGGCGATGCGGAAGCGGGCATCTATGGCCAGGGCTCCGAAAGCGCCAATGCGCTGGCAGCGCCGGCCATTGCCGCGGCCTTCTTCGATGCCACCGGAAAGCCCGCCCGCCGGATCCCGCTGCGTCCGGACCACGTCAAGGCGATGCTTTCAGCTTGACCGGGTTCCGGCTCCGATGATTGCGGCAACGCCGCTGGCGGTACTCGAACAAGCCCTCGCGTGGAGCGCAGGCGGCGAAGCGGTGGCGCTGGTTACGCTGGTCGGAATCGAAGGCAGCGCGTCACGTGCCCGCGGCACCCAGATGGCGGTGACCGCTTCGGGAGATCACATCGGCTCGTTCTCGGGTGGCTGTATCGACCATGCCATCGTCGGTGAAGCCCAGGCCGCGCTGGCGAGTGGTGCCGGGCGGATCGTTCGATTTGGCCAAGGCTCTTCCTATGTCGACGTCCGCCTGCCCTGCGGCGGCGGGATCGACCTGATGTTCACCCCCACGCCCAGCGAAACTGTCCTGCGCGAAACTATCGTGGCCCTCCATGCGCGGCAGCAAGTTTCCCTGACAGTCGCGCCGGATCGGCTGTCCCGGTCTGGCGCCGGGTTCGAGCTGACACTTTTTCCGCCTTTGCGAATTGTCGCATTTGGCCAAGGGGAGGATTTTTCGGCCTTCTTCCGCCTGGCCCAAACGTTCGGCACCGTGATTGAGGGTTACACGCCCGATGATCGCGCGGCCGCGCAACTGGCTGAATTCAAGGGTGCGGTGCGGACGCTATCGCATCCTGGCGCTGCCCCCGACATGGCAGGCGACCCGTGGACCGCGTTCATTCTGCTGTTCCACGATCGCGACTGGGAAGATGCGCTGTTGCCGAGTTTATTGAATTTGCCCGGCTTGTACTTCGGTGCAATCGGAAGTCGGCGCACCCATGCCGCCCGGCTCGAACGCTTGCGATCAATACCGATTGGCGCGGCTGCGCTGTCTCGGTTGGAAGGCCACATCGGACTGATCCCGGCGACCCGCGATCCGGCGACCCTGGCTCTGTCGATCCTCGCGGAGGTCGTTGCCAGCTACGCCTCCGCGTGCCGGGTCGAAGTCAGGAGCCCGGCTTCCGCCGACTGAGTTCGCGAAGGTCTTCGACTGTGTCGATGTCGCGCAGTTCTTCGGGATCAACGGGCAGGCCGACGGTCAGGTCAGTATCATTGAGCAATCTTCGCGCGCCATGATCCCCCTCCAGTCGCTCCAGCTCGGGAAACAGTTCGGCATCGAAGCAGGCCGGTGGGCCCAGTTTGCCACTCGGATACCGGCACGCCGCCGCGCCAAGGGCCGGGGTCGCCTCGCACAGCCTCCGCAAGGTGTCGGGACTTACAAAGGGCACGTCACCCAGCATGATCAGCAGCCGCCGGGCTTGTTGCTGCCGGGCATAAGCGGAAGCAATGGCGATTGAGCCACCCATTCCGCGGGCCGGATCTGGGTTTACAATCACCTTTGGCGGATCGGTTGCCTCGGCAAGGAACTGTGGCGCTTGCAGCCCGGTGACAATCACGACCGGACAGCCCAACCTCTGCGCGGTTCTGATCGGCCAAAAACCAATTGCCTGGCCGTGCAGATCGGCATCAAGCTTGCGCGATCCGAAACGCACAGAGCTTCCTGCGCCCAGGATTGCAATCAGTAATGATCCGGGGCTGCCCAAGGCTTCATGTCCTTCTTGCAAGGTGCTGCAAGCACTTGTCGAGATTCGCCTGGAACCAGGTCGCCAACCCGCCATTGCGGGAAACGATCAGGGTGCCTGTCGCACCAGCCTGCTCGGGGCGATAGGCAAATCCGTCGGCCGTCGGATCATCCCATCCCGCCACTGTCAGTTCCGCACCATCCGCTCTCAGCCAGACGCCGGGCTCGGGAAAAGCTGCCCGAGCGCCTCGGCGACGTTGCCGCTCTCGGGCCAGGGTCGCCACGAAGTCCTCGAGTTGTTGGTCCCGGTGGGTCCAGTCGATCCAGCCAATCGCGTTGTCCTGGCAGTAAGCGTTGTTGTTCCCGGCCTGACTGCGACCAAATTCATCGCCGGCGGTGAGCATGATCGTGCCGGTCGAGGCGAACAGCGACGAAAGCAACCCGCGTTGAGCGAGGTGGCGCCAGGCGATGATGGCAGGATCGGTGCTTTGTCCCTCGGCGCCGCAGTTCCACGAGAAATTCTCACCATGCCCGTCGCGGTTGCCTTCACCGTTGGCGTGATTGTGCCGTTCGGCAAAAGCGACCGTGTCTGCGAGGGTGAAGCCATCGTGCGCGGCGAGGAAATTGACGCTGCGGCAGTCGGCTCCGAAAATGTCCGAAGAACCGGCCAGCCGGGTCGCCAGCGCTCCGATTCCGCCATCGCCGCGCCAGAACCGGCGGACATCGTCACGAAAGCGGTCGTTCCATTCGAGCCAGTTCGGCGGAAACTGGCCCAATTGATACCCGCCCGGACCGATGTCCCAGGGCTCGGCGATCATCACGCGGTCGGCCAGGTCCGGATCGGCAGCGATCTCGGCAAAGATCGGCGCGTCCGCCGCGAACCCGGGGCCGCGGGCCATGATCGTCGCCAGGTCGAACCGGAACCCGTCGATCCCGCAATGCCGGACGAAATGGCGCAAGCTGGCAAGCGTCAGTTCGCGCACCGCGGGATTGGCGAAATCGAGCGTGTTGCCGCAGCCGGTGTCGTTGATCAGGCTGCCGTCCGGCGCATGGGCATAGGCCGCATTGTCGAGCCCGCGCAGCGACAGCACCCCGCCATGAACGTCGCTTTCGCCGGTATGGTTGAACACCAGATCGAGGATCACCCCGATCCCGGCCTGGTGCAGCGCCGTCACCGTATCGCGCAGTTCGCTCACCCCGCCGGGGCAGAGGCCCGGATCGAGCGCCATCGGCACCACCGGATTATAGCCCCAGGCATTGCGCAGGCCGAGCGGGGGCAAGTGACGTTCGTCGATCCAGGCGGTGACCGGCATCAACTCGACCGCAATGACCTGCAGCTTCTTGAGATGCGCGATGATCGCGGGATGTGCCAAGGCCGCCACGGTGCCGCGCTGAACCTCGGGCACGGCGGGATGGAGCATGGTGAAACCGCGTACGTTGATCTCATAGATCAAGCCGCCGCGCTCGAAGCGTGGCTTGCGTTTGCGGACCACCGCCTGCTTGCCGGGAACGATCGCGCGCGGGACCAGATCGGCGGTATCCGTGCCGAACTCAGCAAGGTGCGGGTCCTGGACAAAGCGGCGGTCGAGTTCGACCGCATAAGGATCGACCAGCAGCTTGGCCGGGTCGAACCACAGCCCGCGTTCGGGGGCCCACTCGCCCTCGGCGCGATAGCCATAGCGGGTGCCGGAGAGGTCACCGGGCAGTTCAGCCAGCCAGTCGTCGCCCTCGCGCTGCATCGCGATGCGGCGTTCGTTGGCGCCGTCGAACAGGCAAACCCACACGGCTCGGGCTTGTGGTGAACGGACGACAAAGCGGGTCTTGCCTCGGCTGACAGTTGCGCCGTGGTTTTGCGTCACGTCACGACGTCGGGCTTGGTGCGACCGGTGTGGCGCACAATCCCGGCAATCGCCTCGGCCGCCGCGATCAGTTCGGCCAGCATCTCAGGCGTTTCCCGGTCGAGATCGCCGCCGACCGGCTCATAACGTTCGAGATAGACCCTGAGCGTTGCGCCCTCTGTACCAGTGCCCGAAAGTCGGAAAACGATCCGCGAGCCGCCTTCGAACAGCACCCGGATGCCCTGGTTGGCGCTGACCGACGCATCGACCGGGTCGGTATAGGCAAAGCTGTCGGCGGTGGCGACGGTCAAGGGGCCGTACGACTTGCCCGGTAGCGAGGTGAGGGACGCCGCCAGCTCCGCCACCAGCGCATCGGCGCGGGCGGTCTCGATCGCCTCGTAATCGTGGCGGGCGTAGTAATTGCGCCCGAACTTCGCCCAATGCTCGCGCGCCAGCGCATCGACGCTGATCCCGCGCACGGCGAGGATGTTGAGCCACAGTAGCACGGCCCACAGCCCGTCCTTCTCGCGGACGTGGTCGGAGCCGGTCCCGGCGCTTTCCTCGCCGCAGATCGTCGCCAGCCCGGCGTCGAGCAGGGTGCCGAAGAACTTCCAGCCGGTCGGGGTTTCGTAATACGGAATGCCCAGCGCCTCGGCCACCCGGTCGGCGGCGGCGCTGGTCGGCATCGAGCGGGCGATCCCTTTGAGCCCGCCGGCATAGCCCGGCGCAAGCTGGGCATTGGCGGCAAGCATCGCCAGCGAATCCGACGGGGTGATGAAACGCCCCTTGCCGATGATCAGGTTGCGGTCACCGTCGCCGTCCGATGCCGCGCCGAACGCCGGGGCCATCTCCGGGTTCATCATCAGGTCGTGGAGCACTTTGGCGTGGACCAGATTGGGGTCGGGGTGGTGTCCTCCAAAATCTTCGAGCGGCACTCCGTTGCGCACGGTTCCCGGGGCGAAGCCGAGGCGGCGCTCGAGCACTTCGTGGGCGTAGGGACCGGTCACCGCGTGCATCGCATCGAAGGCCATCGAAAATCCGCCAGCCACCGCGCGGCGGATCGCCGGGAAATCGAACAGGGTCTCCATCAGGTCGGCCCAATCGGCGACCGGATCGATCACCTCGACCGTGATCCCACCGACGGTGCTGGTGCCGATCGTATCGAGATCGATGTCTGGCGCTTCGATCGCCAGCCAGCGCTCGATCGTTTGGGTCCGGGCATAGATCGCCTCGGTTACCGCTTCGGGCGCGGGGCCGCCGTTGCTGCCGTTGAGATCGGAAGAGCACACGTCTGAACTCCAGTC
>CALCQB010000187.1 GCA_937897535.1 uncultured Novosphingobium sp.
GTTCGGCCACCAGTTGCGCCGCGGCGGCCCGCGCGAACTGGCCCTTGCCGAGGCCCTTCAGTCCGGTCAGCATCCACGCATGGTGCATCCGCGGACTGGCCAGCGCCGCCTGGAACTCGCGCCACGCCGCGTCATGACCGGTCAGGTCCGTCATCGCGCGTCCAGCAGCGGCTCTAGCGCCGCCAGAACAGCGCGGTGGACGCCCTGGACGTCGCCGTTGCCGTCGACCCGCGCGAACCGCTCTGGCTCCGCTTCGGCGAACCCGGCAAAGGCGGCGGCGACCTTGGCATGGTACGCCGCATCGCGGCCGCCGATCCGGTCGGCGCCGTCAACATCGCGTGTTGCGGCGCGCTGGCGGGCGACCTCGGGCGAGACTTCGATCAGCAGGGTTAGGTCGGCCAGCAGGCCCTGGCTGCCGACCCGGTGCAAGGCCAGCACATCCTCATCGGACAGACCCCCGCCCCCGCCCTGATAAGCGCGGCTCGAATCGACGAACCGGTCGCAGATCACCCACTTGCCGGCAGCAATTGCCGGCCGGATCAGGCGCTCGACATGGTCCGAGCGGGCAGCGGCGAACAGCAGCGCTTCGGCGCGCGGATGCCACCCCTCCCCCTCGGTCCCCAGCAGCAGCGCGCGGATAGCTTCGGCTCCCGGGGTTCCGCCGGGTTCGCGGGTGACCACGCATTCAATCCCGCACGCATCGAGCGCAGCTGCGAGCAGCCGGGCCTGGGTGCTCTTGCCCGCCCCTTCCCCGCCTTCGAATGCGATGAACTTGCCCGTGGTCATTCGAACAGCCCTAGCAGGCCGCCGACGATCCTGTCGATTGGTCCGGCCACGCCGACCGCCTTTGTCGACACCAGCGGCAGGTAGTGCAGCGGCTGGCCCGCGATCGAAACCTCCAGCCCGCCGATCAGCGCGCCCTTGGCGACCGGAGCGCGGACCGGGCCCTGATAGACAATCCGGGCGCTGATTTTGGGCTGACTCCCTTCGGGTACGGCAACGGCAAAAGCCCGCGCCACGGCGACCGGGACTTCACGGGCGTCGCCGCCCTGCACCTTGACCGCCCCGACGACCCTGTCCGGCACCAGGAACGGACGACTGTCCCACGCGTCATAACCCCATTCGGCCAGATCGCGCGCGGCAGCGGCGCGGGTCGCCTCAGTGGGAACCTTGCCGACCACCAGCACGAGGCGGCGTCCACCGCGTTCGACTGCCCCAAGGAAGGTGAACCCAGCCTCGCGGGTGTGGCCGGTCTTGATCCCGTCGGCGCCGGGCAGAATTCCCGCGAAGGGGTTGCGGCTGACCAGCACCTGGCCGCGCCAGACGAAATCACGGTGCCCGAAATAGCGATGATAGAGCGCCGGATGCTCGGTGATCAGCGCTTGCGCCAACCGGACCATATCGCGCGCGGTGACATAGGTCTTGCCGCCATCGGGCAGGCCATTGGTGCTGGCAAAGTGGCTGCCGCGCATCCCCAGCGCACTGGCCCGGGCGTTCATCGCTGCCAGCCAGGCCGCATCGCTGCCCAAAGCGCCTTCGGCCAGAACCACCGCGGCATCGTTGGCGCTAGCGGTGGCAACCCCACTTAGCAGATCGGCGACCCGGACCTGCTCGCCTGCCTTGAGCCACAGCGACGTGCCTTTGCCCGACCAACGCGCGGCAGTTTGCGGTCTGACGCTGAACACCGCATCTTCGCGCAGCCGGCCGGCCTTGATCAGGTCGAACGCCACCAGCGCGGTCATCGCCTTGGTCATCGAGGCCGGGAGAAAGCGGACGTCGGCATCGCGCGCGAACAGGGTCTGCCCGGCCGACAGATCGACCAGCAGCGCGATCGGGGCCTGCGCGGGCAGCGGCGGTTTTGGATCTTCAGCGCGCGCGGAAGCTGCGGCAAAAGCCAACAGCAGCGCGGCGTGGAATCGTTTCAAACCTGGTCCCCGTCAATCGGCCGGCAGGCCGCTGACGCGTCAGGGGTCAGTCGGCGCGCTGGATTCGTGCGTCGCTATAGCCTGCGCCTTTGGCCTTGGCCAAGGCGGCCTTGGCATCGGCTTCGCTGACGAACGGCCCGGAGCGGACCCGCCAGACCTTGCCGGCCTGAGCCGCGTTACCGCCGGTCTTGCGCACCGCCGTATCGGCATTGGCCTTGCTCGCATAGACGCCGACCTGGACCAGGAACTTGCCCTTGGCGCTGGCGACTGCCGCCGGGACTGGCGCAGGCGACGGTGCCGCCACAACCGTCGATTTGACCTTGGGTTGCGGTTTGGGTTCGGGTTTGGGCTTGGTCTCTGGCTTGGGCGGCAAGGTCGCGACCACCGGTACCGGCTCGGCCGCCGGTTCGCGGGTGATCACGCCTTCCTGCGCATCGAGCTTGCGCTGCAGCACCGCCAGCAGCGACTTGGGTGTATCCATCCGCGGGCTGGCCGCCTGGCCGGAACGCAGCGCCGCGCGGTCGGTCTCGACCGGATTGACCCGGCGAACCCGGACCGCAACGCTAGGTTGTCCGACAATCCCGAGCTGGGCTGCCGCACCGGGCGACAATTCGATCAGTCCCGGTCCGCTCATCGGTCCGCGTCGTTCGACCCGGACCAGCACGGTCTTGCCCGATCCCAGCGCGGTCACTTCGATATAGCTCGGCAAGGGCAAAGTCCGGTGCGCGGCCGAGATGGTCGTGCCGCCCTCGGCGCCGACTACGGCATGGCCGACCGCATCGTAATTCATCCGGTCGACCGGGGTATAGGTCACCCCGTCGACGCTGTAGGCCGGGCCAAGCACCATCGGATAGTCGGCGGCAGGTCCCGTCAACGGGGCTTGGGAGATCGCCTCGGGCCGCGCCCCGCCGCCGCTGCACGCGGCGAGCAGGCTCAGCGCCGCAAGCGGCAGGTATCGTTCAACGGGCAATCTCATCTGCAAGCAACCCCACGGACAGTGCGTAGTAGTTCGAGCAGTTATATTGCAGGATGACGCGATAATTACCGGTTAACAGGAAGGAACCATTGCCCACGCCGTCGGGTTCGAACAGCACCGCCATGGTCGAATCGGCGATCGGGGCCTGGGGAGAAACCCCCAGCGCGCGCCACTCGCCCACCGTCTTCCAGACCGAATGGCGATTGTGAACCGCCGGGCAACTCGGCGATTCGAGTCGGTTGGTCAGCAGGCTGCGGTCGAGACTGGCGGGTGCGCTGACCCGCACGCCCCACGGCTCGCCCGCGCGCCAGCCGGCATCCTTGAAGTAATTGGCGATCGAGGCGAAGGTATCGGCGCGGCTGTTCCAGATATCGGCATCGCCATCACCATCGCCGTCGCGTGCGACCCGCAGATAGACCGAGGGCAGGAACTGCGGATTGCCGAAGGCTCCGGCCCAGCTCCCCAGCATCCGCCCGCGCGGCACGCCGCGATCGGCCATCTTCATCAGCGCGATCAGCTCGCCCTCGAACAGGTCGCGGCGGCGGCCTTCATAGGCGAGCGTCGCCAGCGAGCGGGCCAGATCGAAATCGCCCTTGATCTTGCCGTAGAAGGTTTCCTTGCCCCAGATCGCGATGACCATCTTGGCCGGGACCCCGTACTGCGCCTCGATCCCGGCGATCGTGCTCGCGTTCTCGGCCAACGCGCTGCGCCCGCCGTTGATCCGCGCCGCGCCGATATGCTTGGCGTAGTAGCCCCAGAACGCCGGTGGCGAGCCCGGGGTCGAGCCCGGTTGCGCGCGATCGAGCGATACGACCCGCGGATTGTAGGACAGCCCGGCGGTGATCGAATCGATCGCCCGCTGGCTCACCCCCTCGCCCCGGGCCTTGGCCCCGACCAGCTGGAGATAGCCCTGGAACCCGTCGGCCGGGTCGCTGCTGGAAGGCAGCGACTGGATCACCGGCACTGCGACATCCTGCGCGGTGAGCATGGACGGTGGCGCAGACAACAGCGCGACCGCCAGGCCCAGAGGGGTGGCCAGCCGAATTTTCCGCAAAAACTCCATAGCCGGTACAGTGCCACAGCTAATTCGATTCGGGAAACGCAACGCGCGTGACAACCGGCAAGTTTGCGGTTAGCGGCTCGCAATATTGGACAGGTGGCCGAGTGGTTTAAGGCAGCGGTCTTGAAAACCGCCGTGGGTGCAAGCTCACCGTGGGTTCGAATCCCACCCTGTCCGCCAGCGGCAGGCTTATTTTCCAGACATGGTTAACCGCCAAAAGTCGAGGCCGGGGACCTGATACGCCGCTGTTGGCTCAAAATCGCGATTTGAGCCGGTTCGCAGTCTTCAGAACTTGGTAAATACCCCGATTTCAATGGTTAAGCTTCGCCTTACGCTGCACCGCATTTCCGCCGCTTCGGTTACCTTTTGGCAAGCTTTGGCCGGGTATTTCCAAGGGCATGCTGATCAACCGCATCCCCCCCGCCGCGACGCCGCCCGCCGAATCCCACCGGGCGCATTCGCGCGCGCCGATCGTGATCCGGTGCGAGGTGCGGCAAGGCACCCGGCCCTGGCAGCTGGTCCTGCTCGAGGACCTGTCGGCCAGCGGCTTTCGCATCTCGGGCCTGGTCCATGCCGACCCGGCCAATAGCTTGTCGATCCGGATCCCCGGGATGCAGTTGCTGACGGCGCGGCTACGCTGGAGCCTCGGCACGATGGTCGGCTGCGAATTCAGCGCCCCGCTCTATCCGGCAGTGTTCGAGCATCTGGTGAACCAGGCCCGCCAATACTGAGCGGGTCAGATGTGAATCGCGCGGCCGTAGGCAGCGAGCACCGATTCGTGCATCATCTCTGACAGCGTCGGGTGCGGGAAGACCGTGGCCATCAGTTCGGCCTCGGTGGTCTCGAGCGTCTTGCCGACGACGTAGCCCTGGATCAGCTCGGTTACTTCCGCGCCGATCATGTGCGCGCCGAGCAATTCGCCGGTCTTGGCATCGAACACGGTCTTGATGAAACCCTCGGCTTCACCCAGCGCGATCGCCTTGCCGTTGCCGATGAACGGGAAGGTCCCGGCCTTGACCGCGTAGCCCGCCTCCTTGGCCTTGGCTTCGGTCAGCCCGACCGAGGCGATCTGCGGGTGGCAATAGGTGCAGCCGGGGATGTTGCCGCGGTCCATCGCGTGCGGGTGGACTTCCTTGTTGCCCAGTTCCTTGGCGATGCTCTCCGCCGCGATCACACCTTCGTGGCTGGCCTTGTGGGCGAGCCACGGCCCCGGGGTGACATCGCCGATCGCCCAGACGCCGGGCACACTGGTTCGGCCATAGTCGTCGATTACGATGATCCCGCGTTCGGCTTTGATACCAAGCGCTTCGAGGCCAATGTTCTCAGTGTTTGGAGCGATCCCGACCGCGACGATCACGTGGCTGAAGTCGCTGGTGGCAACCTTGCCATCCTTGCCCTTGATTGCGGCCTTGATCCCGCTGGCTGATACGTCGATCTTGTCGACCCCGGCCCCGGTCAGGATCGTCATGCCCTGCTTCTTCAGCGCCTTTTCGAGGAAGGCAGAAACGTCGGCGTCCTCGACCGGCACGATCCGGTCCATCATCTCGACCACGGTAACTTCCGCGCCCATGTCGTTGTAGAAGCTCGCGAACTCGATCCCGATCGCGCCCGATCCGATCACCAGCAGCTTGCTCGGCATTTCCTTCGGGGTCATCGCATGGCGATAGGTCCAGACCCGTTCGCCGTCAGCCTTGGCGAACGGCAGGTCGCGCGCCCGCGCGCCGGTGGCGACGATGATGTGCTTGGCCGAGAGCGTTTCGGTGCCCTTGTCACCGGTGACTTCGAGCTTGCCGCCGCCCTTGAGAACGCCGGTGCCCATGTGCACCGCGATCTTGTTCTTCTTCATCAGGTGGGTGACGCCCTGGTTGAGCTGCTTGGCCACCCCGCGGCTGCGCGCGACCACCGCGTTCAGGTCGGCGCTGATCTTTTCGGCGGCGAGGCCATAGTCCTTGGCGTGCTGCATGTAGTGGAAGATCTCGGCCGAACGCAGCAGCGCCTTGGTCGGGATGCAGCCCCAGTTGAGGCAGATCCCGCCGAGGTTCTCGCGCTCGACAATCGCGGTCTTGAGCCCGAGCTGCGCCGCGCGGATCGCTGCGACATAGCCGCCGGGGCCGGAACCGAGAACGATGAGGTCGTATTGATCAGACATCTTTCATACGCTTTCTTCTGAAAATCTGATTGAGGAGAACCGCCCCCGCACCGCTCGCCGCGCACCAGAAAAGCAGGTTATTCATGAGATCCGATGGGACACAATCGTTGTGCGTTTGGTAGCTTGGATTGACGCAGAAATTTGCGTTCAGAGATGGTAACGCAACGGCTATAGTGATCAAAATTGCCGTCACTCCTGCTGAATTGGCGATCCGCGAGGGAAATGACAGAAACGCCGAAACCGCGAGGGCGAAGACTGCCCAAGGCACGAACACCGCTGCTAAAGCCAGCGGAAGCATAACGACAAGCCAACCCTGCGCGTCGGGGCCCCAATCACCCATGGCCCAGTTGAAAGTAACGTAAAGAAAATAGATGAGCATCGGCAGTGAGGCCAAAGCGCTCGCTATCAGGCTCTCTCCAATTCTCTGCACCAATCCCTAGTCCTTACGATCACACGGGCTCACGCCACCAACCCTAGCGGGTTCTCCACC
>CALCQB010000188.1 GCA_937897535.1 uncultured Novosphingobium sp.
CACGTTCGTCGGCGTGGAGCCAGCGGCGGTCGGCGGTGGTGGCGCCTTCGTACCAGACCACCGGCTCGTCGGTGCCCGCCCCCGGGACATAGCGCCGCAGCACCGCCCCGCCCGGACCATCGGTCTCCTGGATCAGCGCCGATCCGGCATAGGCAAAGCGCAAGGTGCCGCCGCTGGAGTTGTACTTGGTCATCCGCCCCAGCTGGTCATAGGCCATGGTGATCCCCGGCGCGGAGATCATCCGGTTGAGCTTGTCATAGCCATAGCTGCTGCTGCCCGACGTGATCAGGTTGCCGCGACCGTCATAGCCAAGCCCGGTCGCCCCTGCTGCGGTCATCTGGTTCAAGCCGTTGAAGGTGTAATCGCGATTGACGTTGTAATGCGCGCTCCAGGCATAGCTGTCATTGCTGCGCGCCTGCCCGGTGATCTGCCCGGCGGGGTTGTAGGCGATCGACCCGATCGTATGATCGTTGGCCGTGCCGGCCAGGTTCTGATCGATCGAAGCCAGCCGCATGGCAGGATCGAAGCCGTAGTTGGTGATCGTGCCGTTGCCGCGGGTAATCCTGGTCCGCTGGCCCAGGTTGCTGTACTCGTAGCTCGCCAGCAGGCCCAGGCCCGACGTTGCGCCGTTTTCCCGGATTTGGGTCACGTTCCCGGCATAGTCATAGACATAGTCGGCAAAGAACCCGTCCGCCCAGGTCAGCCGCGACAGCCGCCCGCCTGCATCGTAATTGTAGCTGGCCGAACCGAACGGCTGGGTCTCGCTCTTGAGCTGGCCCACCGCGTTGATCGTGCGACTGACCGAGCCGGTGATGCCGAAGGTCTGCAACAGGGTCAGGTCGCCGACCAGATTGTACTGCAGGGTCTGCTGCGCCTCACCCGAAGGGGTGTAAGCGGTCAGCCGGCCAAGGTTGTCATAGCTGTTGGCAATCGTGCTGCCATCGCGCAGCCGCTTTATCGTGACCGCGGAATTGGCGTTGTAGGTCAATTCCTCATAGTCCGTGGCCGAGCTGGCATTGGCCCCCGCGGTGAGTACCGGGAAGCGGGCTTTCTTCAGCCGGTCATGACCATCGTATTCATAGCTGGTCAGATTGCCTTCGCCGTCCTTGACGTTCTGGACCTTGCCATTGGCGGTATAGCTGGTCGTTTCGGTGGCCACCGCGCTGGTCCCCAGCGCAGTCGTCACGCCGGTCACTTCATCGGCGGCGTTGTAGGCGGTCTTGCTGATCCGGTCCGGACCATCCGCACCGGTGGTCTGCGGCAGACAGGCGTCGGTCTGGGTGTTCCAGACCGCCGGATCCATCCGCACGGCGACGCAATCGGGACGACCCTGGGCATCGTAGTTCTGCTGGACCACAGCATAGGTGGTTCCGCCCACCTTGTTCTCGGCCCGGATCGGTCGCCCGTACGCATCATAGGTGGTCGCTGTTTCGGCAGCCGGGGTGAAGGCGGCAAAGGCGGCATCCGATTGATCGGTGACATTGCCGGTCTCAACCTTGAACGCCTGCCCTGCAGCGTTGTAGGTGGTGCGTTGGGCAACCGGCGGTTGCCCCGCCCCGGCGACACCGTCTGGATCCGGGCCGACCTGCCCGACCTGACGGCCCAGTGTATCATACTGCATTGTCACGCGGTCTTGCGTTCCCGGCAGTGGGCCATCGACCGATTTGACATTGCCAAAGGCATCGAACGTCTGGCTGGTCGTCAGGCTGACCGAATTGTCACCCGCCGCAACGGTCTGGCTGACGGGCAGCAAGTTGTTCGCGGTTCCCGCGACTTGCGGACCATAATCGATCGTGGTCTTGCGTTCGTTCGCCGTGGCGGCGCAACTGGCTCCGCTCAGGCATTGCGAAATCCCCGTCGGCAGATACGTGTTCTTGCCCGATGCAACGATCGATCCGGTCGCATTCTTGAAATAGGCCTGACGGGTTGAATAGGTCACCCGGGTCTGCGGCCGGACGCCGGCACTATCGGCGGGTGCGGTAACCGTCACCACCCCCCCGTGAACCGGGTCATAGCCATAGTCAGTCTGGTTGTTCAGCGCGTCCGTGGTCCAATTGGGCTTGTTGCATTTCACTGCCAGAACGCAGCTGGCGTCGTAATTTGCGGTCACCGTGATGGCCGTCTCGCCCGAGCCGGGCTTGGGGTTCAAGGTTTGCTGGATCACGTTCCCGCGCGGGTCATAGATGACGGCCAGGCTGTTGCCTTCGGGATAGGTGATCGAATAGATCCGCGCTGCAGGGTCCGAGCCATAGAGCGTGGTCCGATTGAGTTCATCCTTGACGCTTGTAACCCGCTGCTTGGTCGTGTCGGTGATATAGACAACCTGCGCGCCGCCAGGCTTGGTGATCGTGGTCGTCATGTTCGGTGCGGTATAGGACCAGGCATATTGCCAGGTCAGCCCGTCAATCGTGACCCCCGATACGCGGCCATCGGTGCCATAGGTGACGATGTAGTTGTCACTCGCTTGCCCTGGCAGGCGCAGGGAGCCGAACCTGTTTGTCTTGGCTTGCGGGTAGTTATAGGTCGTGGTTCGATTCAAGTTGTCGGTCGCGGTTACCGTGTAATCATAGCCATTTCCAACCCAAACGCCGGACGTCGCCAGGGTCAGCACCGGCCACGATTGGGTTAACCCTGTGCATATGTCGGCTGCCGGATTGCAGTAATCGACGGCTGTGTTGACCATCTGCAATCCGGTGATGTTGCGGAAGCCGGCGCTATTTGCATCCTGGGTTTCGTAGTTGAATTTCGCGACATAGCCGTTTGACGACGAAAGCCCCTGCAGCCGGACAAAGCTGGTCCAGCCCCCCATGGCATCCCCGCTATAGTATTTGTACTTAAGGGAAATGACTTCGCCGTTCGGGTAGGTTATCGAACTTCCTAACGCCAGATATCCCTTTGTGCCGTAATTTATGTCAACCGCAATCGGATCAACTTGTGACCGATCGAATTGTATGATCGATCCGTCTCGATCCGTGAAGGTGTAGGTTGTTCCACTGACCGTCAGCGTTTCCCCGGTCTGTTGGACGTTGGTGTAAGTCGATCCGCTGATGCTGAACGCCAGGGATCGCTTGCCGATTATCACCAGCAGCTGGTTAGCCCCATTCGATTTGACGGCAAGCTTCCAGGTGTGAAGCTTGGTGTAGGTATAGACATCGACACCAGCAGACAGCGCTGAATTGCCGCTGCCGATCGTCAAAGTGTGACGAGGCACCGTTACAGCCCCGGTCGCTAGATTCACCCCGCGCTCGTCGATGGCCTCCCGTACTGGCGGGTCTGCGCTCTGGGCAAGGGCGGGCACGGCCAACCCCGAACCAAGCATGGTCGAAAGGCACAGCAAGGCGCGGCGTACCGCGCTGGTACGCGACGGGGTTCCGGTCATAATTAGGTCCGTTGACTAGAGCGGTGTTTATACTGGCGAACGCAGGCGTGGATTTACGGCGGCGGGGTCGTGTTTGGTGATCCGTTCGTGGTCGTATTCTTGCGGTTGTCGGCCTTGTCGTGGGTGTAAGTGGTCTGGACGCCGTTGTTGACGGTGCCGGTATGGACCACTTTTACGAGCCGGCCTTTGGCATCGTAAGTATAGCTGACGGTCTCTCCGGCATGGCACACCGCGGGGACCAGGCAGGCGACAGCGGTCGCCGCCAAAAGCATCAGCTTCATGGCAGAATTCTCCCGAAGAGCAGGCAATAGTGATTGCGACTCGGGAGTGAAACTATGGAATGAACCGTCCGAGTCAAGTTGCCATTACTTGATCTTTTTCGGAATCTATATTACCCGCACTGTATACCGCAGAAAACCGGGCTTCAACGCCAGTAACTACTCCCAGAACGCCATGCAGCGCACTTCGATGCTGCTGCGGGTCTGCGCGTTCGGCAGGCTGGTGTCGTGGAACGCGGTGTGTGGGCAGCGCCAGGTGCGGGTGTGGTCGCTGTCCTGGAACTTGAACAGCAGCACGTCGTCGGCCGCCATGTTCGCGAAATACCACCAGCGGTGCTGCGGGCGATGGCGGAAGATCGAGGCGGCGATCATCTGGTCCTCGCCTGGGACCGGGGCGGTCAGCGCGTCGCCGGTGGGAAACTCGTCGACCACGAACAGGGTGTTGCTGGTGGTCTCGTCGCCCTGGATCGAACGCCCGTCCATTACCGCCAGCGGCCAGTCCTGCGGGCCGGGCGAGAAGGTCCGCCAGAACGAGAACGCGCAGTAGCGCTGGAAGCCCGGGCCAGCGGGGCGGAGTTCGGGATAGAGCCGCTCGGCCACCCGCCGCGCGGTCAGCTCGTTGTAGTCGACGTGGGCCTCGCCCGCCGGGGGCTGGATCCCGCCGACGTGCTGATAGCCTTCGACCTTCTCCTGCGCCCGCGCCGAGAGGTCGGCCGAGGTGCGGATCATCCAGCCCTGCGCCTTGACCACGGAGGCCCCGGTCAGCGCCCGCACCGCCGCCTCGACCTCGGCGTTGTAGAGCGCGTTGACCTGGTCGGTATCGCCAAAGTCCTGCACCGCCGAGCGATGCTTGCCGAGCACGAACCCGTGGGTATCGAGCGCGAAGTGATCGCGGATCGGCATCCCGTCGCGCACCACCATCGGATAGTCGGCATAGTCGCCGGTGTTCATCTCGGCGCCGCGGCTGACATAGCGCCGGGTGACATAGTCGCCCTCGCCCAGATAGCGGATCAAGGCCGGGGCCTCGCGCGCGCCCTGCTCCACCGCGTCGCCCTCAATCGCTGTGTTGGCCATCGCATCCTCTCCTCGTGTTACCGGCAACAGTAACGAATGTTAGGATGAGGGCAAGGCCCCTACTTCTTGCGCTGCTTGCGCGCCGCATACTTGGCATCGCGCGCGGCCTTCAGCTCGGCCTCGGTCGGCATGACCTTTTCGGGCACCAACGCGGCGGCGAGCTTGTCAGCCTTGGCCTGGGCGATCGCGGCCTTGCGCGCGGCGCTCTTCTCGGCCTGGGCGGCAGCCTTGGCCTCAGCCGCGGCCTTGCGCTCGGCGACCAGGGCCGGGTCGAGCGGAGCCTTGGCGGCGAGCTTGGCCAGCGCCTTCTCGCGCGCGGCCTTGGCCAGCGCGGTGCGTTCTTCGAAGGTCGGGGCTTTGTAGGATGCCATGGGTATGCGGGTCTCTTCTGGTTAAACGAAAGGCGGGTTTGGCCGGCCCTTACACGAATTGACCGGGAATGCGACCCCGCACGCCGCTCGCCCGGCAAACCATTTTCCTGCTCGCCCGCGCTTTGGCCTGATCGCGCCCCCCTGCGCCCCCAAGGACCGCCCCAAAGACCATCGATGCCCAAGCCGCCCCCGGCGCTGACCCTGCCCGCGTTCGCCCCCGCTGGCTAGCGGCTGTGCGTAAGATACCGCTCCACCACCGCTTCGCGGCGGTCCCCCTGCCCCCTTGTGCTTCGCAAAAGCGGGCAGGATCTAGGTCTATGGCATGTCAGTGTTGACCCACACCTTGATGCGCATGGATCATGCGTGTAAAGTCTGCGCATGACAGCCCACACTCCTGCCCGGCCCTCCCCAAAGGCTCCGCCCCGCCGCAGGGCGAACCTGACGATCAGGCCGGAATACCTCGATGCCGCGCGCCGGTTGGAGATCAATGTGTCGGAGGCCGCCGAACGGGGGCTGGTGGCGGCGATCCGCGAGGCGGAGGCTGCGGCCTGGCTGGGAGAGAACCGCGAGGCGCTCGATTCGGCCAATTCGTGGGTTGCGGCGCACGGCTTGCCATTGGCGGGCAAGCGCCTGTTCTGATGGCGCAGTTCGATGTCTGGCGGATGCGCAAGGGCGGGCTGCTGGTGCTCGATTGCCAGGCCGACCTGCTCGAGGCGCTGAACACGCGGGTGGTCGTGCCGCTGATCCCGCTCGCCGATGCGCCCAGGCCCGCGCGCAACCTCAATCCGGTGTTCGAGATTGATGGCGCGCGCTACTACCTCGCCACGCAGCAGCTTTCCGCGGTGGAACTGAAGGAACTGGGCGGCAAGGCCGGCTCGCTCGCGGCGCAGCGGCGAGAGATTACCAACGCGTTGGATTTCCTGCTGACCGGGGTGTGATCGGCGGGGGTGATACCCCTCCACCACCGCTTTGCGGCGGTCCCCCTCCCCCCTTGTGCTTCGCAAAAGCGGGGAGGATCAGGTGAGTCCTACTCCTCGCCCATCCGCAGCGCCGCAATGAACGCTTCCTGCGGTATGCTGACATTGCCATACTCGCGCATCCGGGCCTTGCCCTTCTTCTGCTTGTCGAGCAGCTTCTTCTTGCGGCTGATGTCGCCGCCATAGCACTTGGCGGTCACGTCCTTGCGCATCGCGGCGATGGTTTCGCGGGCGATGACCTTGCCGCCGATCGCGGCCTGGACCGGGATCTTGAACAGGTGGCGCGGGATCAGGTCCTTCAGCCGTTCGCACATGTGGCGGCCGCGTTCTTCGGCCACGCCGCGGTGGACGATCATGCTCAGCGCGTCGACCGGCTCGTTGTTGACGAGGATGCTCATCTTGACGAGGTCGCCTTCGCGCAGGCCGATCTGTTCGTAATCGAAGCTGGCATAGCCGCGGCTGATGCTTTTCAGGCGGTCGTAGAAATCGAACACGACTTCGTTGAGCGGCAGTTCATAACTC
>CALCQB010000189.1 GCA_937897535.1 uncultured Novosphingobium sp.
CTCCACCGCGTGGCATCCCTGGCACGAGGTCGATCCCGCGTAGCCCGCGAAGACCGTCTTCTCATCCTCCATCACAAAGGGCTTTGCTGGCACCAGCGGCGCGGCCTTGCGCGCGGGCAGTGGCGTATGATCGCGCCGCTCCGGCCAAAGCATCACCGCGATGAGCGCGCCGCCGATCCCGATGGCACGGCGATGTCCTATGTGATCGTCGGCGGGGCCGATGCGGCGCGGTTCACGATCAACGCGAGCACCGGCGCGCTGAGCTTTGCTTCGGCGCCGAACTACGAATCGCCAAACGATGCCGGTGCCAACAATGTCTACGATGTGGTGGTCCAGGCCAGCGATGGCAGCCTGGTCGATACCCAGTCGCTCAGCATCACCGTCGCCAATGTGGTCGATGGCCTGACCATTACCGGAACCAGCGCCGCCAACACGCTGACCGGCACCACTGCCGAGGACACCATCAGTGGGCTGGGCGGGAACGATACGATCACCGGCGGGTTCGGCCGTGACGTGCTGAGCGGCGGGGCAGGCAACGACACTTTCGTTTACTCCAGCCTGGCCGACAGCCTGCTGTCAGCCCCCGACATGATCCTCGACTTCGGCACCGGCAACGACAAGATCAACCTCAGCGCAATCGACGCCAACGCCAATGCGGCGGGCAATCAGGCGTTCAGCTGGATCGGGACCGGCACCTTCACCGGGGTCGCAGGCCAGCTGCGCTATTACCAGTCGGGTGGCGACACCTTTGTTACCGGCGACGTCAACGGCGACGGAGTAGGCGATTTCGCGATCCAGCTCGACCCGCTGCTCGCGCTAAGCGCCAATCAGTTCATCCTCTGATCGCGGCGTAGCCTGGGCGTGGTCGGGCCGCAGGCCCGGCTCGCCCGGGAACCCCCGCGCAATTTCCTTGCTTTATTCCGCAACATCGCTTAGGGGCCGCTCATCGATCGGCGCGCGGGCCTTGTCCTGCCGCAGTTTCGGGCAGCGTGATGCCGGCGTTTCAACGCATGGCCAGCCCGGAAACTTGCGATCGCCGAAATCGCTGAAGCCGCCTTTTTCACGCAGGGTCGCATCGAACGACACCTTGCTTCGTTCGCGCGCCATTGGCGTGCGTGCGCCGCTTCTTTTTTGTGAGTATTTTCATGTCCTATTTTACCGACCTTGGCCTCGCCGAGCCTTTGATTCGTGCGCTTGAGACCAAGGGCTATACCGATCCCACCCCGATCCAGACCCAGGCGATCCCGGCGCTGCTCGCCGGCCGCGATCTGCTCGGGATTGCCCAGACCGGGACCGGCAAGACCGCCGCGTTCTCGCTTCCGTCGCTGCACCGTCTTGCTGCCGATCCCAAGGGCCGCACCCCGGCTTCGTGCCGGATGCTGGTGCTGAGCCCGACCCGTGAGCTCGCCGCCCAGATCGCCGAGAACATGCGCGGCTATGCCAAGTACCTCAACCTCAGCGTCCAGTGCGTGTTCGGCGGCCTCCCCGTGGGCAAGCAGGCCCGCGCGCTGGTTGGCGGAACCGACGTACTGGTCGCCACCCCGGGCCGCCTGCTCGACCTGATCGACCAGCGCGCGCTGACGCTGCGCAATGTCGAGATCTTCGTGCTCGACGAAGCCGACCAGATGATGGACCTGGGCTTTATCGTGCCGCTCAAGCGCGTCGCCGCGATGCTGCCCAAGGAACGCCAGAGCCTGTTCTTCTCGGCCACCATGCCCAAGGCGATCGCCGACCTGGGCAAGCAGTTCATCAACAACCCGGTGCGGGTCGAAGTGAGCCCGCAGGCGACCACCGCCGAGCGGGTCGAGCAGTACGCGATTTTCATCAACCAGAGCGAAAAGCAGGCGCTGCTCTCGATCAGCCTCAAGAAGGGCCTCGCCTCGAGCGAGATCGAACGCGCGCTGGTGTTCACCCGGACCAAGCACGGGGCTGACCGCGTGGTCCGCCACCTCTGCGCCGCCGGGGTCAACGCCGCCGCGATCCACGGCAACAAGAGCCAGGCCCAGCGCACCGCTGCGCTGGCCGCGTTCCGCAAGGGCAGCACCCCGGTGCTGGTCGCAACCGATATCGCCGCGCGCGGGATCGACGTTTCGGGCGTTTCCCACGTGTTCAACTTCGAGCTGCCCAACGTCGCCGAGCAATATGTCCACCGGATCGGCCGCACCGCGCGCGCCGGGGCCGATGGGGTCGCGCTCTCGATGGTTGCGCCGGACGAAAAGCCCTACCTCAAGGACATCGAGCGCCTGACCGGGGTGACGC
>CALCQB010000190.1 GCA_937897535.1 uncultured Novosphingobium sp.
CTCTCCGATCTCGGGATCGCCAGACAAAGGGTCAACAGGGTCAGGATAACGCGGTGCAGCATCGCCGTTCGTGTAGGCCAAGTTCCAGGCAGCTTCAATGCTGCGCCGCGCGCGCCGTGGCGGGCGCTCAGCTTGCCAGTTCCCGCCGCAACCAGCAGTTCACGTTGAACCGCGAGTCCTCGAACCTGCCGGAGGGGCAGGAAATCGGTGAAACCTCGTGCGGCAGGAACGAAGGAAACACCGCCAGGCGGTCGTGTTCTGGTGCGACGGTCGTTCCTGCGGCGCCGCCCAAACCGTGTATCACCAGCTCTCCGCCCGAAAAACCGACCGGCTCGCGGTTGAGGTAATAGACGCAGCTGACCATCCGCAGGCTTTTCTCGGTGGTTTCCGAACGGGTCCGGGTGTCGATGTGGCGGGCGTAGAAATCGCCTTCGCCATGCGCCACAACGCTGCATTCGCGGTGCCAGACCGGGAAGGGCGGCACGCCAACCGCCGCGATCAGTTCGGCTTCGCTCGCCGCGATTGCAGCGAGCAACCCAGACAAATCGACCCCGATCCGGCCAGGCAAGCGCAGCGACGAGCGGACCTGCGGGACGGCACCTGCGCCGCCTTGCTGGCGCACTTCGGAAGGTACGAAGTTCGGCTCCGCAGCCAGTATCTGGTCCAGCAGGGCCCCCGCCGCCGCGCTGCCGAGGAAGCCGTCGACGATCAGGTGCGGGCTGGTGGCCGGGGGCAAGCGGTCCTCAGACGTTGAACTTGAAATGCAGCACGTCGCCGTCCTGGATCACGTATTCCTTGCCTTCCTGGCGCAGTTTGCCGGCTTCCTTGGCGGCGTTTTCGCCGCCGAGGCCGACGAAATCGTCGTAGGCAATGGTTTCGGCGCGGATGAAGCCGCGCTGCATGTCCGAGTGGATCTCACCCGCCGCTTCAGGGGCCTTGGCGCCCTGATGGACGGTCCAGGCCCGCGCTTCCTTGGGGCCGACGGTGAAGAAGGTGATGAGGTGGAGCAGGTCATAACCCGAGCGGATCACGCGGGCGAGCCCGGTTTCGTGCAGGCCCATTTCCTCGAGGAACACCATCCGCTCCTCGTCATCCATGCCGGTCAGCTCGCTTTCGATCGCGGCCGACACGATCACGGCGTTGGCCCCTTCGGCCTTGGCTTTTTCGAAGACCTTGGCGGAAAAGGCGTTGCCCTCGGCGGCGCTGTCTTCCTCGACGTTGCAGACATAGAGCACCGGTTTGGCGGTCAGCAGCTGGGCCTGGTTGAACACCCGCAGCTCTTCCTCGTCGGTCGGACGGGCCAGTCGGGCCGGTTTTCCTTCGCGCAGCAATTCGAGCGCCGGAGTGAGCACGGCGGCGATCAGCTTGTTCTCCTTGTCGCCCTGCGCGGCCTTCTTCTGCGCGGCGGGAACGCGCTTTTCGAGGCTTTCGAGGTCGGACAGCATCAGCTCGGTCTCGACCGTCTCGGCGTCCGAGATCGGGTCCACCTTGTTGTCGACGTGCTGGATGTCGTCATTCTCGAAGCAGCGCAGCACGTGGACGATGGCGTCAACCTCGCGGATGTTGCCGAGGAACTGGTTGCCGAGCCCTTCGCCCTTGCTCGCCCCGCGTACGAGGCCCGCGATATCGACAAAGCCGAGCTGGGTCGGGATGATCTTCTGGCTGCCGGCAATCGCGGCCAGCTTGTCGAGCCGCGGATCGGGCACGCCGACGTTGCCGACGTTCGGCTCGATCGTGCAGAACGGATAGTTCGCCGCCTGCGCCGCCTGGGTTTCAGTCAGCGCATTGAACAGGGTCGATTTGCCGACATTGGGCAGACCGACGATACCGCAACGAAAACCCATCATTCACTCCGACTGGGGGCCAAGCGGCGGCCCATAGCGGGGGCAGGGCGGTTTGGCGAGGGGGCTAATGCGCGGCAAGCCAGCGTTCGGCCTCCACCGGACTGCGCAGCCGCACGACTTCGCCCGCGAAATCGCTTAGCGCCTGGGCATTGCGACCACGCCAGGCGGAACGAAACTGCAGGACGTAGAGCAGAAACTCAAGATTGAGGTTCTCGGTGCAGCCCTCGGTCATGTCGGGCCGGGCGCGTCCCCGGTATTGCCACCAGCGCTTCAACACGCGCCAAAGGCACAGCCAGGTCGGGTAATCGAGCCAGATCACGGTATCGGCGCGCTTGATCCTGACCGGCAGGGTTGAGCCATAATTGCCGTCGATGATCCAGCGATCCTGCGCCAGGACCTGTTCGACCTGAACCAAGGCCTCGGCCCGGTCGCGCTCGACCCAGCCGGGAAGCCAATGCAGCTTGTCCATGTGGTAAAGCGGCAGCCCGGTCCGCTCCGTCAGTTGGTGCGACAGCGTCGATTTGCCGGCCCCGGGCGATCCGATCACCAGCACGCGCTGCATGGCTCAATCCGCCAGCCGCAGGGCCAGCTCGCTCATGAAGCGGGCGTCGTCGCGCTTGGCCAGCCAGTCGGCCTCCGCCGCGATCCCGCCCAGCATGTCGGCCAGCGGGTCCAGCTCGGACTTGGCATAGTTGCCGAGCACATAGCCGGTGACCCGGTCCTTGTGCCCCGGATGCCCGATCCCGATCCGGACCCGGCGAAAATCGGGGCCGAGATGCTGGTCGATCGAGCGCAGCCCGTTATGCCCGGCAAGGCCGCCGCCAATCCGGACCTTGACCTTGAACGGGGCGAGATCGAGTTCGTCATGGAACACGGTCAGCGCCTCGGTGCCGAGCTTGTAGAACCGCAGCGCCTCGCCGACCGAACGCCCGCTTTCGTTCATGAAGGTCGCGGGCTTAAGCAGCAGGACCTTTTGCCCGCCGATCCGGCCTTCCTGGGTCCAGCCGAGGAACTTCTTCTGGACCGGCCCGAAGCTGTGCACTTCGGCCAGCGTGTCAAGCGCCATGAAGCCGACATTGTGCCGGTGGAAAGTGTATTGCGGACCAGGATTTCCGAGGCCAACCCAGATTTGCACCGCGCGATCTCCTGCAGGTCTGCTTGACCGGTTTGCGAGCTAAAATGAAAGCCGGGCCGTGTTGCCACGGCCCGGCTTATCATCGAACAGCAAAGTTGCGAGTGGCTTATTCGCCTTCTTCGGTCTTCGCGTTGTCGCCTTCTTCGCTGCGCAGGCCCGAAGGGGCAACGATCGTGGCGATGGTGAAATCGCGGTCGGTGATCGCGGAAACCGAACCAGCCGGCAGCTTCACGTGGCTGATGTGGATCGAATCGCCGAGGTCGAAGCCAGTGACATCGATCTGGATGTCGTCGGGAATCTTGTCGCTTTCGCAGACCAGTTCCAGCTCGTGGCGGACGATGTTGAGCACGCCGCCGCGCTTCAGGCCCGGCGAAGCTTCTTCGTTGATGAACAACACCGGCACTTCGACGTGGACCTTGGCGTCCTTCGACAGGCGCAGGAAATCGGCGTGGAGCGGACGATCGTTGACCGGGTGGAAGGCAACATCCTTGGGCAGGGTGCGCAGCTTCTTGCCGCCGACTTCCACTTCGACGATCGAGTTGAAGAAGTGGCCAGTGCCCAGCTGCTTGCGCAGCAGCTTTTCTTCGACGTGGATCGCCAGGGGTTCTTCATTACCGCCATAGACAACGGCAGGGACGCGGCCTTCGCGACGCAGGGCACGGGAGGCTCCCTTGCCTGCCCGTTCGCGCGTCTCGGCCGGCAGGGTCAGCGTATCGCTCATAACTCAAGCCTTTCGATAAACTTGTTGGTACACTTCTCCGTCACGCCTCCAGGGATGACCATGACGGGAAGCGCGGGCCGTTAGCGGCAATGCGGGGGAAATGCAAGCAATCGTCGTCCCGGATCGGGCCCGGAAGGTCTACTGCAGCCGCGTAACCTTCCAGCCGCGCGCCGCCAGCATCGCCGGCAAGCCATCGCGGCCCGCCAGGTGCGCCGCACCGACCGCGACGAACGGCCGCGCCCCGCTGGCCAGCAGGACTTCAAGCCGGGCAGCCCAGGCCCGGTTGCGGCCGACCAGCAGCGCCTCGCGCAGGGCCGGGGCCTTGGCGAAGTCCTCGTCGGTGATCCGCGCGATCAGCTCCATGTTGCCGCTGGACCAGGCCGTTTGCAGCTCGGCGACATCGAGCGCGCGGGTCGTGCCGTCGAGCAGGACCGCATCGAGCAATGCGCGCTGGTCGGTCTCGGCCAGCCGGTCGAAGATCGCCAGCTGGGCGGCAGCGCCCTCGAACTCCTCGATCGGACCGGTCCAGGCGCGGGCGAGCGCGCGGTCGATGCCGTTGGCGGTGTCGCCGGAATTGCCCCCGGCATTCTGCAGCATCAGCGCCGCCGCCCAGGTTTCATAAGGATCGAGCGCGCCGGGCTTTATCCCGCCATCTTTGAGTTCGTCAGCCAGCTCGTCGCGCAAGTCAGGCGCGATCCGCTGGTCTAGCGGGGGCAGGCCTGGCGACTGGGCCAACGCGGCAAAGGCTTTGGCCGTGCCCGCATCGTCGGTGATGTCGGCGACTTCGAGCACTAACCGGTCGGCGGCCTTGAGCGCGGCGTCGACCTTGTCCGAGCGCCATGCGACCGGTTTGGGCAAGGCATGGATCGTCCCGAACAGCCAGGCCTTCTCGCCGTTCGGTCCCGACACCAGCCACAGCGCGGGCCGGGCGGGTTCGGGGCTGGCGCAACCGGCCAGCGCCAGCAGCAAGAGCAGCGCCGCGATCAGCCTATTGGACACGAACCGCCTTGATCCCGTCCTTGGCCAGCAGTTGCTGGACCGAATCCTTGCCGCCCAGGTGGCCGGCACCGACCGCGATGAACACCACGCCGGGCTGGTCGAGCCGATGGTCGATCCAGACCGCCCAGTTGCGGTTGCGGTCGCTCAGCAGGGCCCGGTAAAGCACCGGATCGTCGGTTTCGGCATTGAGCAGTTCGGCCAGCGCCGCGGGATCGCCTTTGGCCCAAGCCTGGACCATCTTGTCGATATCCTGAGTCAAGGTCGGCAGCGCGTCGATCACATCGAACAGGTAGGTTTTCTGAACCTCGGGGTTGAGACCGTTGAAGATGCCGAGCTGAAACTCCAGCGTTTCCAGCCCGCTGCGCGGTCGCCCCAGCGCCTTGTTGCGGGTGCTGAGCTGGTTTTCGACCCCGCTGTCGATCGAATAGCCCGCCTTTTGCAGTGGCAAGGTCGCGAGCGCCACCGCGGCAAACCACGGCTTGTAACGATCGAACGCCCCCGGCGGCAGGCCCAGCCCGGTCATCGCGCCTTCGTACTTGCCGCGCTGCTGGGCTGACATGCCGTCGCGCAGGCTCTGTCCGGCCGGGAGTGAGCCGTGCTTGAGCATCAAGCCAATGCTCTCACCCTGGGACACTTCGGGGATTTCGGTGACCAGTTCCTGCGATTGCTCGAACGCCTTGGCGAGCGGGCCATGGTACCATTCGATCCCCTTGGGCAGCAGGTGGACCGTGCCGAACAGGTAGATCGTGGTGTCGGCGTCGGACACCTTCCACAAGGCCGGCTTGGCGACGGTCGTCCATACCACCGGAGCAGGGGCAACGGCGGGGGCGGGGGCCTGTTGTCCGGCAAAGGTTACAGGGCCCAGCAGCAGGCAGGTTGCAGCCAGCGGGGCGATCAGAAAGCGGTGAAATCGGGTCATACCCCGTCCTTTGCCACAAAGGCTTTGCAATTGCTGAACGGTTTCATGACCCGTCGTCGAAAATTTCCTCGATCGGCATCGCGAACAGGCGCGAAATCCGGAAGGCGAGCGGGAGCGAAGGGTCGTGCTTGCCGGTTTCGATCGCGTTGACCGCCTGGCGCGACACCTCGAGCCGCTCGGCCAGATCGGCCTGGCTCCAGTGACGCTCGGCGCGCAGGACCCGCAGCTGGTTCTTCACCGCCCGTCCCGCCACAGCAGCACCTTGTAGATGCAGACGAAGAAGGCCGGCGCGAGCAAGGCGAAAAAGATCACCGCATGGCCGATCCCGCCGACGAAATGCCACACCGCATCGGGATGGCGCTGGAATTCCTCCAGCAGGTCAGGCTCAACCCATGAATTGTTGACCCGGACCCGGATCGCGTCCTCGAACACCAGCAGCACGATCGCGATGATCATCGGCACCGTGACGAGGCAATAGACGAACCATTGCGCGGCCTGGTGCCAGATCCGTTCGGCAAATTCGTCGCGCATGAACCGGGCGACCACCAGGAAGATCGCCAAGGCCAGGTTGATCAGCGTGACGACCCCGAAAATAAGAGAAAGCGGCTTGGGCAACGGGATCAGCAGCAGCCCGGTAAGCCTGCCAAGTAACCGGACCAGATAGGCTATCGAAATCCAGAAACTGATGTCGATCAGCCGGATATAGAGCTGATAGCGCTTCACGAACGCCCGTCCCGCCAGCGCTGCCATTTGTAGATCGCGGCGAAGATCAGCGGGAAATAGACCGCCGTCCGCAGCAGCACGTAATTGATCCCCTCGATCTGGTAGACGCCGATAGCCTGTTTCGGATTGGGTAGGTGATACTGCGGCGGCAGGAAGTCCACGGCGGGATTGGCACGATACCAGTCGATGGTTCCGTTGCGGTCGATGAATAGAAAGAAAAACGGGATCCAGATCACCGGCAACAGCACCAGCCCCTTGACGAACACGGTAGCGGCCTGTTGCCATAACCGTTCGGCATATTCGTCGCGCAGACCGCGAAACAGGATCAGCACCGTCAATCCGATCTGGGCGATAGCGGTCAGTCCGGCTACCAGGGCATAGACGAGCGGCGATCCCTTCAGAGACAGCGCGGCCGTAAAGCCAAGCGCCATCGCCACCGTCCGGATCGTCTTGATCAGCACGATCCAGAAGAACACGTCGATCAGCAGGTTATAGCGCCGGTAACCGGCCTTCCATGGCATCGTCAGCAGCCCCCGTCTTGCCAGGCCCGCGCCTGGCCCCCAGACCTTTAATAGCAGCAGAGCGGGCGACAAGTCTTGCGCTGTGTTGGCCGTGCCCGGATCGGGACAAACTGTCGCTGGGAGGATCGTTGGCAGAATGGTTTTGAACAAACCGCTGACGGGTCCAGCCGAAGTCTGCGAGTCTCCGACCGGACCACGTCGTTAGGGTGTGTCTGCCTGCGCCGAGCCGGTAAGAGCCACAACGCTGTCAGGCACCAATGACCAATTGTCAGGTCTACCTTACATAGTCAAGCGATTTGCACGCCAATCCACAGGTTGATTATCGCCTGCCAATCCGCCAAAGCCCCGGCCATGAGCGCCAGTTCCTCGCCCCTTTCCTTTCAGGACATGATCCTGCGGCTCCATGCTTTCTGGAGCGCGCAGGGCTGCCTGATCCTGCAGCCTTACGACATGCGGGTCGGCGCGGGGACATTCCATCCCGCCACGACTCTGCGCAGCCTCGGCCCGCAGCCGTGGAACGCCGCCTATGTCCAACCGAGCCGCCGCCCGACCGACGGCCGCTATGGCGAGAATCCCAACCGGCTGCAGCATTACTACCAGTACCAGGTGATCATGAAGCCGAGCCCGGCCAACCTGCAGGAACTGTACCTGCAAAGCCTGGCTGAGATCGGGGTCGACCCGCTGGCGCATGACATCCGCTTTGTCGAGGATGACTGGGAAAGCCCGACGCTGGGCGCCTGGGGGCTGGGCTGGGAAGTGTGGTGCGACGGGATGGAAGTGACCCAGTTCACCTATTTCCAGCAGATGGGCGGGTTCGATTGCAAGCCGGTCGCGGGCGAGCTGACCTACGGGCTCGAACGCCTCGCGATGTACATCCAGGGCGTCGACAACGTCTATGACCTGCGCTTCAACAACGCGGGCGTTTCCTATGGCGAGGTGTTCCTGAAGAACGAGCAGGAATTCTCCAAATACAACTTCGAAGTGGCCGATACCGCCGCGCTGTTCGACGGGTTCGCCAAGGCCGAGGCCGAGTGCCAGCGCTGCATTGCTGCCGAAATTCCGCTCGCCGCCTATGACCAGGCGATCGAGGCCAGCCACCTGTTCAACCTGCTCCAGGCGCGCGGGGTGATCTCGGTCCAGGAACGCGCCAGCTACATGGGCCGGGTCCGCGATCTCGCCAAGGGCAGCTGCCAGGCCTGGATCGCGAAGAACCAGGACCAGTGGGCCAAGGATTTTCCGGAGTGGAGCCTGTGAGCGATTTCCTGCTTGAACTGCGCTCTGAAGAAATCCCCGCGCGGATGCAGGCCGGTGCGCGCGCCGATCTGGAAAAGCTGTTCCGCAAAGCCATGGCCGACGCCGGGGTTGCGCTGGGCGAAGTGACCGTCTGGTCGACCCCGCGCCGCCTCGCGCTGATCGCGCGCGGCCTGCCTGCCGCGACCGCTGCGGTCAGCGAGGAACTGAAAGGTCCGCGCGTCGGCGCGCCGCCGCAGGCGCTCGAAGGCTTCCTGCGCAAGACTGGGCTCAGCGAAAGCCAGCTGGTCGAACGCGACGGCGTGTTGTTCGCGGTGATCGACAAGCCGGGCCGGGCCACCGCCGAAGTCCTCGCCGAAGCGATCCCGGCACTGGTCCGCGCGTTCCCCTGGCCCAAGAGCCAGCGCTGGGGCGCGGCTTCGCTCAGCACCGAAAGCCTGCGCTGGGTCCGCCCGCTGTCGGCGATCATCGCGCTGCTCGGCGGCGAAGTGGTGCCGTTCGAAATCGACGGGATCGCTGCCGGGCGGCTGACCCGCGGCCACCGCTTCCACTCGCACGGCGAGATCGAGATCGCCGGGGCGGATGATTACGCCGCCAAGCTGCGCGCCGCCCATGTGATCGTGAACCACGAGGAACGCCAGGACCTGATCCGCGAGCAGGCTGCCGCTGCCGCCCACGCCGAAGGGCTGCTGCTGGTCGAAGACGAGGGGCTGGTGGTCGAGAACGCTGGCCTGACCGAATGGCCGGTACCGCTGCTCGGCCGGTTCGACGAAGCCTATCTCGATGTCCCGCCCGAAGTGATCCAGCTGACCGCGCGGACCAACCAGAAGTATTTCGTCTGCGAGGACGGCGCCGGCAAACTCGCCAACGCCTTCGTCTGCACCGCCAACATCGTCGCACTCGATGGCGGGGCGGAGATCGTCGCCGGCAACCGCAAGGTCCTCGCCGCGCGGCTGTCCGATGCGCGGTTCTTCTGGGAACAGGACCAGAAAAAGCGCCTGTCCGAACACGCCGAGAAGCTGGCGCGGATTACCTTTCATGAGAAGCTGGGCACGGTGGCAAACAAGGTCGAACGCGTCGCCAAGCTGGCGCGGTGGCTGGTCGAGGAAGGGATCGTTGTTTCAAATCCCACGCACGCAACCAACCCCGCCCGCCCTGAGCCTGTCGAAGGGCTGCCTTTCGCTTCGGACGCTGCGCCCGAAGAAAAGGACGATGCTTCGACAAGCTCAGCATGGAGGGGCTTGGGGAATGGAATTGTCAGGCCGCGGGCGTCCCGGTTGTCTGGGCGGACAGCACGGCATCAAGCTG
>CALCQB010000191.1 GCA_937897535.1 uncultured Novosphingobium sp.
GATCGGTCCGGTAGCACTGGCCTGGGGCTTGCAGCGCACCAGTGCCACCAGCGCCTCGTTGATGCTGACGCTGGAGGCGGTCTTCCCCGCGGCGCTGGCCGGGCGCCCGGGCAAGTCGATGTGAGCCACCGCCGGCGCCGTGCCCGCGACTTGCCGGCCGCGTCGCCACACCCGCAGCCGGTGGGCCCGCAGCCGCACCGCTTCTGCCACCGATCTGGCCTGCAGCAGCACCAGATCCGCACCGTTCGGCAGCAAGGCCCCGGTCGCAATCCGCACCGCCTGGCCGGAGCCGACGGCTCCGGCAAAGGGATGACCGCAGGCGCTTTCGCCGATCACTTGCCACGGTCCGGGCAGATCGGCCGCGCGCAAAGCGTAGCCATCCATTGCCGAAAGGTCGGCCGGGGGCTGGGTCCGGTTCGCCCGCAACGGCTCGGCCAGATAGCGCCCCTGCGCCTCGGCAGCCGGCACCCGCTCGATCGGCAAGAGCTCGGCCATGGCCAGCAACCGCGCATGAGCCTCGGCGAGCGAGAGCAGCGCCATCAGACCGCCGCCTTCCAGTCACCCGATTTTCCGCCGCGCTTTTCGATCAGCCGAAGGTCGCCGATCACCATGCCCTTGTCGACCGCCTTGGCCATGTCGTAAATTGTCAGGAGTGCGACAGAAGTCGCTGTCAGGGCTTCCATTTCGACCCCGGTCCGCCCGCTGAGCGAAGCACTGGCGGTGACCCGCACGGCGTTGTCCTCAAGCACAAAATCGACCGTTACCGCGTCGAGCGCCAGCGGATGGCACAGCGGGATCAGCTCGGCGGTCTTCTTTGCGGCCATGATCGCGGCGATCCGTGCAGCGGCGAGGACATCGCCCTTGGGCACCGCGCCGTGGCGGATCGCGGCGAGCGCAGCGGGGGACATTGCGATTCGCCCTTCGGCCACCGCCACCCGGCGGGTTTCGGCCTTGCCGCCAACATCGACCATCCGGGCCTTGCCCTGGTCATCAAGGTGGGTGAGCTTGTTCATCCGATGCGCTACTTTCCTGAATTCTATCGCCTGGCAGGGTGACAAGGGCGACACTGTGTCACCCGGCTGTCACCCAGCTTTCATCGCGGTAATTCAACACCTTGGTGCGATTCGGGTGACGGATTACACGATCTGCAAATAACTCCGCGATCCGGTCCGGCCAGATCACATGGAATCATGACAGGTTACTGCGCAGTAGGAAATCGACTTGTTGCTCAGACGCCGAGCAACGCCCGCGTCGCCATGGCGATATCGCCTTGCCGCATCAGACTTTCGCCAACCAGGAAGGTGCGGACCCCGCTTTTGGCCATCCGCTGGCAATCGGCGTTGCTGCCGATCCCGCTTTCGCAGACCAGCAGCACATCGGACGGGACCAGAGCGGCGAGCCGCTCGGTGTTGCCCAGATCAACCTCGAAAGTCTTGAGGTTGCGGTTGTTGACCCCGATCAGCTTCGACTTGAGCTGTGTCAGGGCCCGCTCCAACTCGGCTTCGTCGTGAACCTCGACCAGCACGTCCATCCCGCGTTCGCGGGCGGCAGCTTCGATCTCGACCATCTGGGCGTCATCCAGCGCCGCGACGATGATGAGGATCGCATCGGCCCCGATCCCGCGGGCTTCGGCGCATTGCCACGGATCGATCATGAAGTCCTTGCGGATCACCGGCAAGTCGCAAGCCGCGCGGGCAGCGATCAGGTAATCCTCGTGCCCCTGGAAATAGGGCGCGTCGGTCAGCACCGACAGGCAGGCCGCGCCCCCGGCCTGATAGGCCTGGGCATGGGCGGCAGGATCGAAGTCGGCACGGATCAGGCCCTTTGAAGGGCTGGCCTTCTTGATTTCGGCGATCAGGGCAAAGCCGGATTCGGCCTTGGCCCGCAGTGCCGCCTCAAACTCGCGCGGGCCGGTTTGAGTGGCAGCGCGCGCGTCGAGATCGGCGAGCGAAGCCAACAGCTTGCGTTCGGCCACTTCAAGGCGCTTGGTCGCGCAGATTTCGGCGAGTTTGTCGGTCATCGGGCGCGCTCTAGCGCGGAGATTCGGGAAGTGTCGAGTGTTTTGGGTGACCCGATCTAGCGCACCGTCTCGATCCAGCACTCCAGCAAAGCATTGGCCAGCCCCTTGTCGAGCGCTTCGGCCGCTTCTTCGACCCCTTCGAGCCAATCCTCGACTTGCCCGGCCACGATCAGCGCCGCGGCGGAATTGAGCAGCACGGCATCTCGATAGGCGCCGGTTTCGCCCAGCAGCAGGCGCCGCAGAGCCTCAGCGTTGAACGCCGCATTGCCGCCGCGCAGATCTTCGAGCGGGTGCGGAAGCAGTCCGGCATCGTCGGGGCGGATTTCGGTGATGCCGTGGCCCAGCCCGATCGTGGCGAGATAGCTGGTCCCGGCGATCGACAGTTCGTCGAGGCCCTCGGCGCCCGAAACGATCATCGCCGCTTCGGTATCGAGCAGCTGCATCGCGTCACGGTACAGCGCAATCAGCCGGGGATGCGACACGCCGACCAGCTGGCGGCCGACTCCGGCCGGATTGGCCAGCGGGCCGGTCAGGTTGAAGATCGTCCGCCCCCCCAGCGCCTTGCGGATCGGCGCGACCCGCGCCA
Source organism: uncultured Novosphingobium sp. (assembly GCA_937897535.1). Taxonomy (GTDB): domain Bacteria; phylum Pseudomonadota; class Alphaproteobacteria; order Sphingomonadales; family Sphingomonadaceae; genus Novosphingobium. The sequence goes on from CALCQB010000191.1 coordinate 2,607, forward strand.
GCGCCGGATGGTGCGCTTGGGCAAACAGGAAAGCAATGCCGAGGTCGGGCAGGGTCTCCTCAGCCAGTTCCGAGGCCCGCGCGAGGTTGAGCCCGAGCGCCTCGAGCGTATCGGCCCCGCCTGCCAGGCTGGAGGCGGCGCGATTGCCGTGCTTGGCGACCGGCACCCCGCAGGCCGCGACGACCAGCGCGACGGCGGTCGAAACGTTGAGGCTGTGTTGCCCGTCACCCCCGGTGCCGCAGACGTCGATTGCGCCTGCGGGAGCGGCAACCCGCTTCATCCGCGCGCGCATCGCCTGGACCAGCCCGGCGACTTCGGCGGCGGTCTCGCCGCGGTCGGCCAGCTCGATCAGGGTATTGGCGATTTCGTCATCGGCCATGCCGCCATCGAGCATGCGCCCGAACAGCGCGCCAGCTTCATCAAAGCTCAGGCTCACGCCGGGACCTTCGCTTCGATACCGCAGATCTTCAGGAAGTTCGCCAGCATGGCATGGCCGTGTTCGGTGGCGATCGATTCGGGATGGAACTGTACGCCGTGGATCGGGAATTCGCGGTGGCGCAGGCCCATGAGGATGCCGTCGCTCGTGTGCGCGGTCGGCTTCAGATCCAGCGGCAGCGTCTTCGGGTCGACGGCGACCGTGTGCGCCGCGTCGGCGAGGTGCGCCTGACCGAGCTTGCGCAGGCTGCGGCCCTTCTCGGCGAAGACGGCGACGTCGCCGCTTTCCGCCGAGACGTAGAGGCGCCGCAGGCCCTCGTCGAATGCGAGGACGTCGGGCGAGCTGCCGGTCATGAACATGCCGGTCGTCCTCATCGTCCGCAGGTCGACCGTGAGCAGCCTCGCGTTGCCCTCGCAGGTGACGAACGCAAGCCGGCGGCGATCACCGCGCTCACTTCAGGCAAGCGGCGTCAGGTGCATGTGGCCGTGATGG
>CALCQB010000192.1 GCA_937897535.1 uncultured Novosphingobium sp.
TCGGGGAAGACTACTGGATCGCCGATCCGGACTATTACCGCCTGCCAGAGGCCTACGGCCCTTACCGCTGGGTCCGCTATTACGACGATGCGGTGCTGGTGAACATCTACTCCGGCGAAGTGGAAGACGTGATCTACGACTTCTTCTGGTAAGCCAGACGAAACACAAGGAACGGGCCCCGGCAGCGATGCACGGGGCCCGTTTCGGATTGGTCCAGACGTTGCCTGACTATTTCAGGAAAGGCACCATCCGCCGCATCGTCCCGTCCTTGTCGACGAAGTGATGCTTGAGCGCCGCGCCGACGTGGATGGCAAACAGCACCAGCATCAGAGTCGCGGTAATCTCGTGCAATTCGTGGAACATGCCGATGGTCGGCTTGTCCGAACCGACCGGCAGCGCGGGAACATTGAACAGCCCGAAGATCGAAACCGGCTTGCCCTGGCCGAACGCCGAATGCAGGCCCCAGCCGGCCAGCGGAATTGCCAGCATCAGCCCGTAAAGCAGGACGTGCGTGACCTTGGCCAGCGCCGCTTCCCACGCTTTCAGCGTCTCGACCAGCGGCGGCGCCGGATGCGCCAGCTTCCAGACGATCCGCAGCACGGTCAGCACCAGCACGGTGATCCCGATCGCCTTGTGGTTGGCCATCACCAGCGCGGCGTCGGGCTTGGGCATGTCCTCGGCCACCCAGGCGGCGGCGAAGTTGAGCGCGATCAGCAAGGCGATGATCCAGTGGAGGGCGATGGCGCCGCGCGAATAGCGCGCGAGCGGGAGTGTAGCTGTATCCATCGCCCAAAACTGGCCCAATCACCCGGCGAGGGCAAGCGCCAAGATGCCCGAATGGATCGACCAACAACATCGCATTGGCCATTTGCCTCATCCCGGCAATCGGATAGGCACGGGCCATGAGTGTGTTCAGCGATGCCCCCGCGCCCGACAAGGCCGCCTTGCTCAAGGTTGGCGCCCATGTCCGCCGCCGGCTCGATGCAGATACCCGCGCTGTGCGGCTCGATACCGACCGCGCGGAGATCTGGGCGGTGGGCGAGGTGTTTGACGAAGCCGAATGCCGCCAGCTGATCGCGATGATCGATCGCACCGCAGTCCCGTCGGAAGTGCTCTCGCACGGCGAGATCGAACAATGGCGAACCAGCAGTTCGGGCAATGTCGATCCCTATGATCCGTTCATCCAAAGAATCGAGGAAAAGATCGACGCACTGCTCGGCCTGCCGCACGAATGGGGTGAGACGATGCAGGGCCAGCGCTATGAAGCGGGCCAGCAGTTCAAGTACCACCTCGACCTGTTCTGGACCAGGGCTGACTATTGGAAAGCCGAGGCCAAGCGCGGCGGCCAGCGGACGATCACCGCGATGGCTTACCTCAACGACGTTGAGGAAGGCGGAGCGACCGAATTCACCCAGATCGGGCTGGCGACGGTGCCGCGCCGCGGGGCGCTGCTGATCTGGAACAACAACCTGCCCAATGGCATGCCGAACGAAGATACGATGCACGCTGGCGCCCCGGTGGTGAAGGGCGTCAAATACGTCCTCACCAAGTGGTACCGCTCGCGCAAGTGGGGATAACAATGCAGTACACACTGACCCGGCGGCGCTTTGCCGCCGGGCTCGCCTGGAGCGCGGGTCTGGCCGTGCTGCCAGCCGGGGTCGCCCGCGCCGCGACCGGTGAAGCGTCGGGGGAAGACGCCAGGCTGATGGCGCTGTTCCGCGAGACCGCGCGGCGCGAGGACGCGATCGACCCGCTGGGGCTGGTCTATCGTGGCGGCAAACCCAACCTGACCGCGTTCCGCCAGACCTTCACCGATCTGGCCGTGCGTCAGCACCGCGGGGTAGTTCGCTGGGCGCTCGCCGGGATAGCCAAGTTCGACCGGAGCCGGCTCAGCCCCGAACGGCAGATCTCGTACGACGTGTTCCTGCGCGACAAGCGCGAGACCGAATTCTGGCTCCGACCCGATATGGTGGCGCTGACCCTGGTGCGGCCACTGACCCATTTCGGTGGGCTCCACGTCGAATTCCCCTCGCTGGTCGCAGCCGGCAGCGCGCTGCCCTATGCCAGCGAGGCGGACTATCGCCGGAACCTGGAACTGCTGCGGGCCTTCCCGCAAGTGCTCGACAATGCGATCGCCCGGTTCCGCGATGGGATCGACAGCGGGGTGGTCGAAACCAAGCTGACCACCCGCAACATGGTCGCCCAGATCGATGCGATCCTGGCCCAGTCGCTGGACGAATCGCCGTTCACGTCTGCCACCCGCGATTTTCCGGCGGCGGTTCCGGCCGAACGCCGGGGCGCGCTCCGCCAGCTCTATGCAGCGGTAACCGAGAATGAGGTCTATCCGGCCTATCGCCGCCTGCGCGCCTTCCTGAACGACGAATACCTGACAGCCGCGCGCGACGCGGTGGGCATTTCGGCGATGAAGGGCGGCGCGGCGCTCTATCCCAAACTGATCGAAAGCCAGACCACGCTGCGGCTCGATCCCGAAGCGGTGCACGCGCTGGGACTGGGCGAAGTCGCACGGATCCAGCGCGAGATGGACGGGGTGCGGCAGCAGCTCGGCTTCAAGGGACCGCTGCGCGACTTTTTCGACGAGATCCGCAGCAACCCGCGTTATCACCCCAGGACGAAGGCTGAATTTGCCAAGGCCTTTGCCGACACGGCCAAGGCGGTCGATGCCCAGGTGCCGCGCTTCTTCAACAAGGTGCCCAAGGCCCGCCTGCTGATCGAGCCCTATCCGGCTTACCGCGAGAAGTACGAGGCCGGCGGCTCGTACAACCAGGGCGCACCCGACGGATCGCGGCCAGGGACCTTTTTCTACAACACCTATGACCTGCCCAGCCGGTACCTGACCGGGGTCACCACGCTGTACATGCACGAAGGCGCGCCGGGGCATCACTTCCAGATCAGCCTGGCCCAGGAAGACGAGAGCCTGCCCGATTTCCAGCGGTTCGGTGGCAACAATGCCTATGTCGAAGGCTGGGCGCTCTATGCCGAAACGCTTGGCTACGACATGGGGTTCTATCAGGACCCGTTGCAGCATTGGGGCACGCTCGACGACGAGATGCTGCGGGCGATGCGGCTGGTGGTCGATACCGGGCTCCACGCCAAGGGCTGGACCCGCGAGGCTGCAATCGAATTCATGCTGGGCAATTCGGGCATGGGTCGCAGCGATGCGACCGCCGAGGTTGAGCGTTATATCGTCTGGCCGGGGCAAGCGTTGGGCTACAAAATCGGCGCTTTGACGATCCAGCGACTGCGCGATCAAGCGCGGGCCGCGCTCGGCCGACGCTTCGATATCCGCGCTTTCCACGATCAGGTGCTGGGCAGCGGTGCCTTGCCTTTGCCGATCCTCGAAGCCAAGATCGGGCGCTGGATTGCTGCACTGAAGGGATAGGATCATGTCCGGACGCTGGCTGAATGCGATGACGCGCGCCCTCACCGCGGCGGCCCTGCTGCTCACCGCGATCCCGGCCGGCGCAGCGCCGGTTCCGCTTCCGATCACCGAAGGGCGGACCAAGGTGGTTCACCCCAAGTGGGCCGAGCAGGCGGCCATCTATGAGGTCAACATCCGCCAGTATACCCCCGAAGGCACCTTCCGGGCGTTCGAAAAGCATTTGCCGCGGCTGCGCATGCTGGGGGTCAAGGTGTTGTGGATCATGCCGATCAACCCGATCAGCAAGAAGGAACGCAAAGGCACGCTCGGCAGCTATTACGCGGTCAGCGATTACAAGGCGATCAACCCGGAATACGGCAACCTCGGCGATTTCCAGCACCTGGTAAAGGCCGCGCACAACCAGGGTTTCAAGGTGATCGTCGATTGGGTCGCCAACCACACAGGCTGGGATCACGTCTGGACCCAGCAGCACCCCGACTGGTACAAGCGCAGAGCGACCGGCCAGCTCGAAGGCTACAACTACACCGATCTCAGCACCGGCAAGAAAGAGGTCTGGGCCGATGTGATCGGGCTCGACTACAGCAAGCCCGAAGTCCGCGCCGGAATGATCGATGCGATGGCATATTGGGTGAAAGTTGCCGACATCGACGGGTTTCGCTGCGATGTCGCCTGGACCCTGCCAGTCGAATTCTGGGATCAGGCCCGCGCCGAACTCGATGCGATCAAACCGATGTTCATGCTGGCCGAGGCCGATACCCCCGATCTGCAGATGAACGCCTTCGACATGACCTATGACTGGGCCTTGTTCCGGGTGCTGATCAAGGTTGCCAAGGGCGAGGCCGACGCCCGCGACCTCGCGGCCCATTACAGCAATCCCAAGCGCCGCTATCCGGCCGGCGCCTACCGGATGACCTTCACCAGCAATCACGACGAGAACTCGTGGTACGGGACCGAGCAGGAACTCTACGGAAATGCGGCCGAGGCGATGGCCGTTCTGGCAGCCACACTGCCGGGCATGCCGCTGGTCTACAACGGACAGGAAGGCGGGCTGAACAAACGCCTGAAGTTCTTCGACAAGGACCCGATCGAGTGGCAGCGCTCAAACCGTGCTGCGGTCTATGCCGGTCTGTTCGATCTGAAGCGGCGGCATCCGGCGCTTTCGAACGGCCATGAGCCAGGCAATCTCGAGATCATCGACACCGGCAATCCCAAGGTTTTCGCGTTCCGCCGGATCAAGGGCAAGGACCGGGTGACCGTCGTGGTTAACCTGTCGGCCGCGCCGGTCAGCGTGACCGTCCCCGGCAAAAAGCCCAGCCATCTGGTCGGTTGGGGCTGGGAAATCTGGCAGTCCTGACGCCGTTCTCCCCGCGTAGATTTGCGTAGCACCGCCTTGCCGGTTTGCTGACCATCGCCTGCCAAACTGCCCGCCGGGTCAGACAAGGCAAGCCAGGCGATGGCGCACCACGGCAAACGATTGGCAAGCAGGCTCAGAACGCGGCTCCCCGCGCGTCTGGTCACGCTTGACGGCGAATACCGGGTGATCCTGCTCGACCTGTCCTGCACCGGAGCCAGCGTCCGCCGCGACGGTCTGGCATTCAAAGCCGGCAATGCGATCCTGCAATGGATGGGGCATGAGGCGTTCTGCCTCGCCCGCTGGAACGAAGCCGGGCAATGCGGGCTCGAATTCGATAAGCCGATTCCGCTCGAATGGGTCCTCGCCACCCGCGAACACGACGCGGCCGAGCGCCTGCCCGGCGATGACGAATTGGTCCGCCGTCGCGCCCGGGAATGGGTCGCCGGGATAGCCCGGATCTAGAGCAAATTGCGCAAAATCTGACTCAAATTCCGTCTATGCTGAGCTTGTCGAAGCACTGTCCTTTCCTTCGTGCCTTACGCGCAACTGCCTGAAGAAAAGCAGTCCTTCGACAGGCTCAGGACAGACGGTGTTGGGGGGATTGATTCACACTTACCAATCGCCGCGCTAGCCAAGTGCCTCGGTGATCAATTGCCGGGTGTTGGCGATCCCATAGAGCGCAATGAAGCTGCCCATCCGCGGTCCCTGGCTGGAGCCAAGCAGCGTTTCGTACAGGCACTTGAACCAGTCGCGCAGTTGCTCGAAGCCGAAGTGCGGGTCCTTGCCGATTGCATAAACGATGTTCTGCAATTCCTCGGCGGTGGCATCGTCGCTGGTCGCGGCGAGTTCCTCGTCGAGCGCGGTCAGCGCGGCAACCTCGCCGCCTTCGGGCTTGCGCCGTTCAAGACTGGGGGCGATGAAATCGCGGTTATAGGCCAGCGCGGTGGTGACCAGCTTGTCGAGTTCGGGATGCGCCGCCGGATCGGCATTCTCCACATAATTGGCGAGGTACGACCAGACCTGCTCGCGGCTGGCCCCGGCGCCAAGCACCCCGACCAGGTTGAGCAACAGGCCGTAAGTGACCGGCAGCTTGTCGCCTTCGCCGCCGTGGTAACCGTTGGTCCGCAGCAGGTGCCAGACCGGGTTGCCGAGCTGTTGCTCGACCGGCTGGTCCGCCAGCTTTTCGCGGAACTGCCAGTATTCATCGACCGCGCGCGGCACCACGCCGACATGGAGCGACTTGGCGCTCTTCGGATCGCGGAACAGATAGAAGCCGAGGCTTTCCTCGCTGCCATAGGTCAGCCACTGGTCGATGGTCAGGCCGTTGCCCTTGGACTTGCTGATCTTCTCGCCGTTCTCGTCGAGGAACAGTTCGTAGATCAGCCCCTCGGGCGGGCGCCCGCCGAGCACGCGGATGATCTTGCCGCTTTCGCGCACGCTG
>CALCQB010000193.1 GCA_937897535.1 uncultured Novosphingobium sp.
GAGGCAACGAGGCGCCGATTTCTTCCGGCTCGCGCTGAGACCGTTGCTTTGCCGAAAGCGCAATCAGTCTTTCCTGGGCAGCCTCGATTCGTTGCGCCGCCGTTTCCGGGCCTGCCTGGCGTGCAAGGTCGGCAACCTCGGCCGATGCTGCCAGCAGGTCACGCAGTAGGCTCTTGTCGCGGACGAGTTCGGCATAGCTTTCGGGCCCGCAAAGGCGCAGGGTAACCGGTGCGGCTGCCGCGAACTTGGCCCTGCGAGATGAACTCACGATCGACAGAGAGGACTTCCGACATGGCCAAGGGTCAGCAGAAGAGCAACCGCGAGAAGAAGAAGCCGAAGCCGAAGCGACTCCGGTCCGCGTGCAAAGCGCCGACGGGGCGATCGGTGGGCCAAGTGCGCTGCTCGAGGCGGTACTGGCCGCCGGGCGCAAGGGGCTGTCGATCCAGCGTTACAAGGGTCTGGGCGAAATGAACGCCGAGCAATTGTGGGAAACCACGCTCGACCCCGAGGTCCGCTCGCTGCTCCAGGTCAAGGTCGAGGACGCCGACGTCACCGACGAGATCTTCACCCGGCTGATGGGCGACGTGGTCGAACCGCGCCGCGATTTCATCCAGGAAAACGCGCTCAACGTGGCCAATCTCGACGTTTGAGGACTATTCCGGCAGCGGCTCGGGGAAGAATTTCGCGATTACCTCGCGGGCGAGCCGGGCCGGGCGCAGCGTGACCGCGTCGATGCAGCACCAGCTCGACTTGACCTCAGCCAGGATTTCCTCGCCGCGCCGGATCACCGTTTCATAGCTGGCGCGCGCGCCCTGGATCTTTTCGAGCAGGACCGTGGCGATAACTTCGTCGCCCAGGAAGGTCGGGCGGCGATAGGTGATCTCGTGCTTCAGGGCGACCCACAGGTGCGCCGCCACCGCATCGGCCGGGGCCAGGCTGCGCCAGTGGTCAATCACCGCGTCCTGGACCCATTTGAGGTAGGAGGCGTTGTTGACGTGTCCCATGAAATCGATGTCGATCGGGTCGACCGGAATTGCGAAGCGGTGGGGAAGCGATTTATTCACAATGCTGTAAGTAGGGTACCGCGCAGACTTTGACCAGCGCCGCGCAAGCCAACCGGTGCGAAAATCAGGCCGCGCGGAGCCCGCTGACCGCCTTGGCCCCGCGATCCGTAGCGGAAAGCCCATCGAACACCGCATCGATAATCATCGCCAGCTTGTCGGTGGTCAGCCGCGGCATGATCAGGCCCATCGCGCCGATGTTGACATAAACACTGACCATCTGGTTGATCAGGCTGAGCGTCTGGTCGATCTCCAGCCCGGCGAAATGGCCCTCGGCCATGGCTTCGCCGATGATCTCGGCCAGGTAATGATCGCCCAGATCGACGTAGGACCGGACCAGTTCGAAATTCTCGTGGCCGAGCTCGACATAGGTGGCGAAGGCAACCGGATCGCGCTCCCACTCGGCTTTCATCACGGCGAAGCGGCGCGCGAAGAATTCGTACATCTTGCGGCGCGGCGGCAGGTCGCTCGCCACGACCTCTTCCATGATCGCGACCTTGGGCTGGAACCAGTGTGCCGCCACGGCCTCGACCAGCGCCTCCTTGCTTTCGTAGTAGCGGTAGAGGCTGGCCGGCGACATCCCGGCGCGGCCCGCAATCTCGGTCATGGTCAGGGCGCTGGTGCCGCGTTCCTCGATCAGCTCGATCGTCAGTTCGATCAAGTGTTTGCGTCCAGCATCGAGATCGGTTTGCGGCCGGGCCATCTTGTAACTCCCCACAAGTGCTGGCGACCAATATAAACGGGCAGATGAAATATTCAAGAAACCGTATTAACAGAATAATACGCTGCTCTTGCGGCATGACGCTCATCGGCTAGGTGTCTGCCATGCCCGAACCGCTCCCGCGCGCTGCGCGATTCGCCCGCCTGCTCCCTTTCGCCCTGGTCCCGCTGCTGGCCGCTTGCGCCCAGACCGGCGCGGTCCAATCGGCGCCGCAGACCGCCCGCACGGTGACGGTCGGGATCATCGCGATCAACGATTTCCACGGCGCGATCGAGCCGCCCAAGACCGCGGTGCTGATCCCCGGCGATACCGACGCGGGGACTACGCCGGTGCCGGCCGGCGGTGCAGCTTTTCTGGCCAGTGCGGTCGACACGATCCGCGCGCAGTATCCCAATTCCGCGACGGTCGCGGCGGGCGATCTGATCGGGGCCTCGCAGATCGCCTCGTCGCTGTTTCTCGACGAGCCGACGATTGGCGTGCTCAACCGGATCGGGCTGGATTTCACATCGGTCGGCAACCATGAATTTGACGGCGGCGCGGACGAACTGCTGCGCAAACAGCGCGGCGGCTGCGCCCAGTTCACCGCGCGCAAGCCGTGCCAGGTCGAGCCTTTCAAAGGGGCCAGGTTCCGGTACCTCGCTGCCAGTACCCGCCGGGGCGATGGTACGACGCTGTTCCCGGCCACCGGGATCAAGACCTTCGGCAAGGGCCGCGCGGCGGTGAAGGTCGGGTTCATCGGCCTGACGCTCAAGGGCACACCCAGCCTGGTCTCGCCCGACGGGATCAAGGGGCTGAGCTTTGGTGACGAAGCCGAGACAATCAACGCCGAAGTGCCGCGGCTGCGCGCGGCCGGGGCCGATGCGGTGGTCGTGCTGATCCATGAGGGTGGCTACACCTCGGGCACGCCCAACCCTTCGGGCTGCGAGAACCTGACCGGCCCGATCAAGGGCATTCTCGACCGGCTGGCACCGGGGGTCGATGTGGTGATCTCGGGCCACACCCATTGGTCCTATGTCTGCGATTACGGCGCGATCAATCCCAAGGAACCGATCCTGCTGACCAGCGCCGGGGTCTATGGCCAGCTGGTGACCGATATTACGCTGGAGGTCGATCCAGCGGCGGGCCGGGTGGTGGCGAAACGCGCGCGCAACGTGATCGTCCAGAGCGATCCGTACCAATCACCGCGCGGCTTCGTGAGCGAGGTCAAGGAATTGCCGCGGTTTGCCGCGCGGGCCGATGTCGCGGCCTATGTCGGCAAGTACAGCGAAGCGGCCAAGGCCTTTGCGCTGCGCCCGGTCGGCAAGCTGGCCGGACCGGTCGATCGCGCCCCATCGGCCGGGTTCGCCAACCAGGGCGGGCCCGAAGGCAACCTGATCGCGGATGCCCAGCTGGCCGCCACGGCCGGGGCCGGGGCCCAGATCGCCTTCATGAACCCGTTCGGGATCCGCAAGCCGATCACCCCCGAAGCCGACGGCACGGTCACCTTCGGCGCGATCTATGCCGCTCAGCCGTTCAACAACACCCTGATCACCCAGTCGTTGACCGGGGCAGAGCTGAAGGCGGTGCTCGAACAGGGCTTCGACGCGAACGGTCCGCAGCAGGTGCTGACCCCTTCCGCCGGGTTTACCTATGCGATCGACCTGACCCGCCCGGTCGGTGAGCGGGTGGTGGCGATGACTTTGAACGGGGCCCCGATCGATCCGGCCGCGACTTACCGCGTGTCCACCAACAGCTTCCTGGCCGGCGGCGGCGACAGCTTCACCCTGTTCGCCCAGCAGCGCGATGCGCTGGTCGGCATGCCCGATATCGATGCGCTCGAAACCTGGCTCAAGTCCGTGCCGCCGCGCGCGGTGCCGGCCGAAGACCGGGCCAAACGGGTTGGCGGCTAGGCTCTCTTCGGCGGCCAGGGGATGAAGGACGAAGTGCGGGCGATGTAGTCCGCGTACTTGTCACCGCGCTTCTTCTTCATCCCCGCCTCGAGCAGCGCCGCGCCCGACCATTTGGTCAGGGTGAAGGTCAGGAACAGCGGCCCGGGCAGGGTGTACAGCGCATAGTTCCAGCCTGCGCCTGCGCCGCACAGCCAGATTCCCCACCACGCCGCGCAATCGCCGAAGTAATTGGGATGGCGGGTATAGCGCCACAGCCCGGAGTCGAGGATCTTGCCGTGGTTGGCCGGATCGGCCTTGAACCGGGCGAGCTGCCAGTCGCCGGTCCATTCGAAGAAGATCCCGACCAGATAAAGCGCCAGCCCGGCCCATGCGACCGGCGGAACCGGTGCGGGATCGCCACTGGCAAGGATTCCGACCTGCGCCGGGCTGGAGACCAGCATCAGCAGCACAGCCTGGCCAAGCCAGATCTTGGTCAGCGCGGCGAAGGCGAACCGCCCGGCCTCTCGGTCTTTCTTCAGGATCCGGACATAGCGCTGGTCCTCGCCCTCACGCCGCCAGCGGCGCAGCAGATGGATCCCGAGCCGAAAGCCCCAGGCCGCGGTCATCGCCATGATCAGCGTGGCGAGCGCACCGGGCCGGGGCTGGACGGCGAGCCAGCTGGTCACCGCCAGCAGCCCCATTCCCGCGCCCCAGAACGCATCGATGAACGACACATCGTTGATCCGCACCGACACCAGCCACAGCACCAGCACGGTAGCGATCAGGATCGCGGCGTTGATCGCCAGGCCCTCAAGCATCGCGTTCTCCCTTCAGCAGCCGCTTTGCCTGAGCTTCGAGGGCCTTGAAACGTGGCTCATCGGGCAGGGCCGAGCGCATGTAGGCGGCGATTTTGCCGAGGTCGGCGGCATAGTCCCCGCTCGGCACCAGGGCCGGGCCGAACCCCAGCCGCATGGTAATATTGCAGACCCAACACGGCACGATCGGCACCCCGGCGGCCTGGGCGATGTGATAGAATCCCGATTTCCAGGTCCCGTCAGTGCGGCGGGTCCCTTCGGCCGCGACCACCAGCGCCAGCTCGTCGCGCCGGGCGAATTCGGCGGCGACCTGCTCGACATAATTGGCGGGCTTCGACCGGTCGATCGGGATCCCGCCCATGTCCTGCATGAAGCGCTTCATCGGCCATTTGAACAAGGTGTGCTTGCCCATGAAATTGGGCCTGATCCCCATTTCGGCGGTAGCCCCGGTGAAGAACACGAAGTCCCAGTTCGAGGTGTGCGGCGCCCCGGCGATGACGAATTTGCGGGTTGCAGGCAGGCTGCCTTCGAGCTTCCAGCGCTTCCAGCGGTACAGCCGCAGGATGATCCAGCGCACCAGCCGCGAAGAGAGCGAAGGCGCGCGCGCTGGTTCCTGCATGGCCGTCATTCTCCCGTCCCGCCGCACCGCTTGGTGTCGTCAGCGGCGGTGATAGCCGAATTCGCGAGGAGTCCAAATGCTGGCCAATGGGGAGGTACTTCGAACGGGTCGCCGCCGATCAACGCGCCGGCTTCAGGTGTTTGCCGAAGAATGGCAGAACCGTGCTGCCGAACCGCTCGGCAATCCGGTTGCCATGGTCGCCGACATACAGCTCCCAGTCGTGGGCAATCCCGAACTTAAGCAGCGCGGCATGAATCGCCTCGTCGTCGGCGCGGACGAAATCGGTGTCGCCGGTGTCGATCCCGATCCCGTGCATCCGCCGCAGCGCGGGCAGGTATTGCGGAACCATCGCCACCGGCGCGTTTGCCGCCCACAGCGCAATGACCAGTTCGTCGGGCTTGCCGCCGCTGGTGGCGAGATCGGCGTAGAACGGCGGCTTGGCCGGGTTGGGCGACCAGGCCCCGGCGACCGCGAAATTGCCGCGCTCCATCCACGGCGCGGCCATGGCCTGCGCCTCGGTCCAGCTTTCGTACTTGGGATCGGCCAGGCTGGCCGGGCGGGGAAGCTGGCAGCACGGGTTCATCGCATAGAGCGCGCCGAACACCTCGGGCCGCTTCATCCCCAGCTTCAGCGTGCCATAGCCACCCATCGAATGGCCCATCAGCCCGCGCGCCTCGCGGCTGGCGATCGTGCGGTAACGGGCATCGACCCAGCCGACCAGATCGGTGGCGATGAAGTCTTCGAAATTGCCGACGGTGGGCGAATTCGAGTACATCGAGCCGCCCCACTTGGTCATCGAATCCGGCACGACCACGATGAAATCCTGTCCGCCCGCGCGCATTGCCGCCTCGAACGGCATCCGGTTGACATAGCTTTCGGCAGTCGAATTGTAGCCGTGAAGGAAGTAGATCACCGGATAGCGGCGCTTCTTCGCCTTGTCGTAGCTGTCGGGCAGGATCACATAGACGGTGCGCTCGGCCGAATTGCCTTCGAGATTGCCCGCCACTGCCGGGCTGTGGACGCTCAGCTTTTCAATCCGCGCCAACGCGGGCGCGGCCAGCAGCGCGGCCAGCGCGGCCAGCAGCAGTCCAATCCGTTTCAGCATTTCCATCCCCCCGATTCCCATCCCTGGGCCTATGCGTCGTCCCGTTTGCGGACCAGGTACTGATAGACGCCGAACAGGTTGATCGCCAGCATCAGAATGTTCTGGACCCCGATCCCAGTGCTGTCCTTTCCAAGGAAGCCCCAGGCGACCAGCGCGATCGACGAGGTGACGAACAGGACGAAGGCCCAGCCGGTGATCCGGCGGCCCAGGTCCGCCGCGATCAGGCCGGCGGCGATGACACTGGCGGCAGCGCCGTACCACTGCAGGATCTGGAGCAAGGTATTGTCCATACCGTTCCAAGTCGCTGCAACGGCAATCGTTCCAGGCCCTAGAACCCCGCTCCGCCAGGCCAGGCCGGGCTCGCCAGCCCCATCACCTTGAACAGCAAGCCCATCTGCCCTTCGCTGACCAGCCGCTCCTTGGCGCTTTCGATTGCGGCGGCGTGCTGCGGTGCGCTCTCCGCCAGGGTCCGGGCGCGGGCGTCGATCCCCAGGTTGCGCAGCCAGCGGCCCTGTGGCGCGGTCCCGAGCCATTTGCACCCGCGCGATTCTGCGATCGGGGCGAGTGTGGCGAAATCGACGTGGGCGGTCAGATCGGCGTCGCCCGGACCTACGAACGGATCGACCTTGCGGTGATCGCGCACCGCCTGCAGGCTGGATCCATCGCGGATGCTGTCGTGACCATAATCGATGAACAGCGCCGCGCCGCCCTGTTCGACCAGCCGTCCAGCCACTTCATAGACGGTCGCCGCCGCGCCGGGGCAGGTTTCGATGATCGTGCCTTCGGCGGCGGCGCGGCGCGCTTCGGGCACCGCGGCATCCATCGGCTGGGTCCCGGCAATGCAGACGAACCGCTCGCCCTCTGGCACCACCATCCGCTCGCGCCAGCCGTCGGTGGTTTTGACCAGCTGGCGGACCGGCAGGGCATCGAGGAACTCGTTGGCGACCAGCAGGATCGGGCCGTAGGGCGGCAGAGTGGAAAGGTCATGGTGCCACTGCGCGCCGGGCACCGCGGCCAGCTGGATATCCTTCAGCGCGGTCGAACCTTCGACGAA
>CALCQB010000194.1 GCA_937897535.1 uncultured Novosphingobium sp.
TACGAGATCATCAAGTGTGACTGGAGTTCAGACGTGTGCTCTTCCGATCTGATCTGAATACCTCGGAAGGATTGGTTTTTCTGGAGCGAACAATTCAACTCAAACGAGTCGATCCTGCTCAGAGAATGGGTGTGCTTCGCAAGATGCTCGATGTCCTTGGACTTGGGCCGTTTCTAGAAGATGGAACAAAAATCGACCCGGCGTTGTTAAGGCTAAAACCCAAATCCGCGACCATCACCGAACCCGAAATCGAAGCCATCCTTTCGCAGCGCAAGGAAGCCCGCGCCGCCAAGGACTTCGCCACTTCCGATGCCTTGCGCGACCAGCTCACCGCGCAGGGGGTCGAGGTGATGGACGGCGATCCGCTCGGCTGGGACTGGAAGTTTGGGGAATAGCACCCCTCCGTCTCGCCTCCGGCGATCCACCTCCCCATCGCAAGTCGATGGGGAGACAAATCCAACCCTTGCGTCAGAATCTCCCCATCGACTTGCGATGGGGAGGTGGCAGCGCGCAGCGCTGACGGAGGGGCCCTTGTGAGCCGCCCGAGTAAGCCAGCAACGACCATCCGCCGGGCCAAGCGGTTGCGCCGGGAAATGTCGCTGCCAGAGGCAATGCTGTGGCGGCATTTGCGCGGCTCGCCCAATGGCCAGCGCTTTCGCAACCAACATCCGGCTGGGGATTACGTGCTCGATTTCTTCTGCGCCCGCGCCAACCTGGCGATCGAGATCGACGGTATCGCCCACGACATGGGTGATCGCCCCCAACGTGACGAAGCGCGCGATGCCTGGCTGCGCGAACATCGGATTGACGTGGTGCGCATTCCGGCGCGGGATGTCTTGGCTGATCCAGTCGGGGTTGCCGAAGGGATTATGGGACTGGCCACCGATCGGCTCACGACATTTGGCAAAGCCCCTCCGTCAGGCCTGCGGCCTGCCACCTCCCCATCGCAAGTCGATGGGGAGGATCATTGAAATGAAACTCTGGCGCCTGACCCGCGTGCCGTTCGTGGCGCTGGATGGGAAGGGAGCCGAACTCAACGGTGCGCGGTATGCGCCGCCGGGGCAGCCGGTGGTCAGTCTGGCGAGCGAGGCCGGGCTCGCGGTGCTGGTGGCGCTGCGCTATCACCTTTCTGATCTGTCCGCTGCGCCCGAAGACCTGGTGCTCGGCTGGACCGAGGTTGATGCCGTGCCCGAACGCATTCCCGATCCCGATGAAGACACGATCCGTCGCCACGTCGGCGAATGGCTCGGCGCTCACCGTTCGCTGCTCGCCGCGATCCGATCGCGGGTCCTGCCCGAGGCTGACGTGATTTACCTGAACCCGCGCCACCCCGATGCCTCCCGGGTCCCGCCGCTGACCACCCGCCCGTTCAGCTTCGCCGAGTGCCTCCACCGCCCGCCGATGCTCGACAGTTTCCGGAACCCCGCATGACCATCATCGTCCTCAATTCGCTGCTGAAACCGCTCATCGAACCGCATCTGCCGGATTGGGCCGAGGTCCGCTGGTACGCCGGCAAGGAAGAGGCATTCGCGCTCGCGCCCGCGGCGGAGATCGGCTGGTTCGACATGCATTCAAAAGCAGACATGGCCCATGTCTTCACGCTGGCGACCAAGCTCAAATGGCTCAATTCGGTCTATGCCGGGGTCGAGGCGTTTCCGCTCGAGGTACTGGCGCAGCGCGGGGTGGTGCTGACCAACGGGGCCGGGATCAATGCGGTTCCAATCGCCGAATATGTCGTGATGCTGATGCTGGCCCATTCCAAGAACTACCGCGAAGTGGTCCGCGCGCAGGACCGCCGCGAGTGGTTGAAGGATTCGCCGGGCAAGCGCGAGTTGTTCGGCAGCAAGGCGCTGATCCTGGGCTATGGCGCGATCGGGCAGGAGGTCGAAAAGCGGCTCGCCGGGTTTGGCATGACGGTCAGCAAGGTCCGCCGCAGTCCGGGGCCCGGCGTGCTGGGGCCGGACGAATGGCGCGGGGCGCTGGGCGAGTTCGACTGGATCGTGATCGCGGTGCCGGCCACGCCCGAAACCGAACACCTGATCGGCGTGACCGAGCTGGCGGCGATGAAAAGCGACGCCGTGCTGGTCAATATCGCGCGCGGCTCGGTGATCGACCAGGCGGCGCTGACTACCGCGCTCGATGCCGGGCAGATCGGCGGAGCGCTGCTCGACGTGACCACGCCCGAACCGCTGCCCGAGGATCACCCGCTGTGGGCGTTGGGCAACGTCCAGATCACCATGCACCTGTCGGGCCGGGCGCAGGACCGGATGTTCGAGCGTTCGGCTGCGCGGTTTGTCGAGAACCTGGGTCGGTACGGGCGCGGTGAGCCGCTCGAGCCGGTGGTCGATTACGCGGCGGGGTATTGAGTGAAGGCCCTTCCCCTGTGGGGCAGGGTTGGGATGGGGGTTCGACACCGGCGTCGAGCCCCCACCCCCAACCCCTCCCCGCCGGGGAGGGGAGTTTGCAATGGGCGCACTAAGCGTCTTCCAGCAGCAGCAATTCCGCCGTCACTTCCAGCCGGGGTTCGGGCAGGGTGGAATGCTCGACCGCAACCACCGCCGCATCGGCGACCAGCTGGCGGGGAATTGCAAATTCGTGGTCGGGCAGGGCATCGATATAGGCTTCGCCCGCCGCCACGGCCTCGGCCCCGGTGAAAGCCAGCATCACGCTGTGGCGGGTGCCGGAGAAGGTCACGCTGGCCCAGCTGCGTTCAGTGTGGCGGATCAGTTCGCCTTTGCCCCCGCCAAGTTCGAGCAGCGCCGACAGCAGCGGCATCCACGGGGTGCCGCGGGCGGCGCGGCGCTGGGCGGACAGGGCGGTCTGGTCCAGGGTCAGGTCAATATGCACGGGCGTCCTCGCGATAAATGTTCATGAAACGTTCCACACGGGTCGCGGTTGCATCGCGGGGTATGCGGCCGTTGCGCAGGTCCTGGACAAAGCGCGGGTCGTGCGCGGCAAGCCGCCCGAACTTGGTCCACGGCATTCCGGTTTCGCGCAGAAAGCGCTCGATCCGGGTAATCAGCATGGGGTGGGGCCTTTCTTTCTTGCGGCGAATCGACTGTAGGAAGAATCCTGTTCAACCGTGCGAAATCCTACTTGTCTAGGAAAAATACATCAGCTATGTCACTTTCATGGTAAACCTCGATCCACGCACCCGGCTGCTGCAACTCGCCGGCGAGCATGGCGCCAGCCTGTCCCGCCTGTCCGAACTCATTGGCCGTAATTCGACCTATCTTCAGCAATTCATCCGCAAGGGGTCTCCGCGCAAACTGGAAGAGGGCGACCGCCGCACGCTGGCGCGGTTCTTCGGGGTGGAGGAGGAGGAACTTGGCGCGCCGGAGGAAAATTCCTCCGTTTTTGCGGGAAAGCCGCCGCGCAGCGAATGGGTCGATGTGCCGCGCCTGCCGTTGGGGGCATCGGCCGGGCCGGGCTTGCTGCCGGGTGAGGAACTGCCGGTCGGCGCGTTCCGGTTCGCCGCGCGCTGGCTGCGCGAGCAGGGGCTCGATCCCGCGCAGCTTTCGGCGATCCGGGTCGAGGGCGATTCGATGGAGGCCACCCTGCGCGACGGCGACGAGATCCTGGTTGATCGCACCCCCCGGCCATGGCGCGATGGAATCCATGTGGTCCGCACCGGCGACGCGCTGCTGGTCAAGCGGCTCGACCTCGCCCGGCCCGGCGTGGTCGCGCTGGTCAGCGACAATCCGGCCTACCGGACGATCGAATTGCCGCCGCAGGAGGTCGAGGTAATCGGCCGGGTGGTGTGGAAAAGCGGGCGGCTCTAGCCGAAGCCGAACAGACCGGGGGCGAGCGAATTCCAGAACTGGCTGCGGGCGATCAGCGGCTCGACCGCGTGGAACGGGATCAGCACCAGCGCGGCACCCAGCGTAACCGGATGAACCCGGCCAAGCCTGCGCCGGTCGTGGATTGCCAACCCGATCAGCAGCGCGTCGGCAACCAGATTCGGGGCCATATCCATCCACGGAAACGGGATCGGGATCAGGAAGATCACCCGCGAGAAAGCCGGGCCGAACAGGTTGAGCGCGGCGATGAACATCAACCGCCGGTGCCACTCGATCCGGCGGCTCGCTTCGTAGATCGCCCAGCCGAAGGCAACGGCGAAGACACAGATATCGACCAGGTTGTAGATCGCGAATTCGAATGGCTGGGCCATTCCCTTGGCCTGGCGCTCGCCCACCGACGTCACGGCTTGCCACAGGCCGAGCGGCAGCATCGCGCCGGCCAGCGCGACCCCGGCAATTCCCAGTTCGCGGTGAAGCCGGACTTTGCCGACGCGAACCAGCTGCGTCTGAATCAAGTAGAGCCCGATCCAGGTGAAGAAGGCCAGCCCGTGCAGGTGGCGCAGCAGGGTGAACTGCTTGGCACCGGTTGCCATCGGGATGAAGTAGGTGACCGGAAAGCTCAACAGCACCAGTCCTGCGATCAGGATCGCGCTGGCGGCGAAAAACCGGCTTCCGCGCAGGGCCGTCCGCTGCTCGTTCATGGCATTTCCCCCTCTGCCGTTCGCGCCCGAGCGATAGGCTAGCAGGTTGGGCCGGTTGGGCAATGCGCTCGCAATGGTGCCGATCTCGTCACCGCTGGGCAGGCAGGGTTGCGACCGGCTGGGAATGCGTCGCAGTGGGCGATTCGCGATCGTCCTGAACCAATGCACCGGACAGCAGGCGGCTCAGCGTGACCTGACCGAACCGCCAGTCACCCAAGTCGGAATCGGCGTTGATGTGCCCGCTCCGCCCGGCGTCGACCAGCCAGCTGCCCCAGTTCCGGGCCAGCGCGACCGCGCGCGAATATGCCATGTACGGATCGTTGCGGCTGGCGACCAGGATCGAGGGAAAGGGCAGCGGATCTTCGGGCAGCGGTGCAAACTTGGTCAAGCGCGGATCAATCTCCGGCCCCTCGACCTCGCACGGGGCGACCAGCAGCGCACCGATCACCGTGTCGGCCGAGCGCGGTTGCTCGTACCGCGCCCACCACGCCACCGCCAGGCAGCCGAGGCTGTGCGCGACCAGCACGACCGGCCGGTCGGCGCGCTCGATCGCGAGGTTGAGCTGGTTGACCCAGGTGTTGCGGTGCGGGTTTTCCCACATGCCGAGCTCGACCCGCAGGCAATCGCGGCGCTCGCGCTCCCACACCGACTGCCAGTGAGTCGGACCGCTGTTCGACAGACCCGGCACGGTCAGCACCAGCGGTTCGGGCGCGCGGGTATGGGGCTCCAGAATGGCCATGAAACATCTCCAGGTTGAGGTTCAGGCCGGTCGACTCGGTTTACGTTCCGGCAAGGTCAATTTATGTCTATAGAATAGATTGACAATCAACTTTCGCTAGGACGCCCCCCAAGCACGGCTATCCGCGAGACTTGCGCCGCATGCTCTGCGGCGGCAATGAGCGGCGATGCGGATTGCTCTGTTCGAACCCGAGATCGCCGGAAATGTCGGTGCCGTGCTGCGGCTCGCAGCCTGCCTCGGTGCGGGAGTGGACCTGATCGAGCCGCTGGGTTTTGCCTGGGATGATCGGCGGGTGCGGCGGACCGCGATGGATTATATCGATCATGTCTCGGTCACCAGGCACGATACCTTCGCGGCGTTTCGGGCGACGACCGGGTCAAGCCGGCTGGTGCTGTTCACCACCAAAGGTGCGCAGTCAGCTTACGATTTCAGCTTCCGCTCTGACGATATCCTTCTGTTCGGCAAGGAAAGCGCCGGGGTGCCGGCTGACGTAGCGGCGATCTGCGACGCCCGTTTGCGCCTGCCGATCCGGGCAGAGGTCCGCTCGATGAACCTGGCGACAGCGGCCGCACTCGCGCTGGGCGAGGCGCTGCGGCAAGTGGGCGGCCTGCCGGAATAGCGGTCTTCGAACTGGCCGGGCAAATTCCCGGTTGCCGAATGCGTGCGGCCTCGCCACATCAGCGCCATGTCTGAAACGTCCGAACCACCGCTCCGCGTCGGCATCGTGCCGGTTACCCCGCTCCAGCAGAACTGCTCGCTGGTCTGGTGCACCAGGACCATGCGCGGGGCGCTGGTCGATCCGGGCGGGGATCTCGACAAGCTCAAGGCGGCGGTCGCCCAGACCGGGGTGACGATCGAGAAGCTGCTGATCACCCACGGCCACCTCGATCATTGCGGGCAGGCTGGAATTCTGGCGAAGGAGCTGGGGGTGCCGATCGAAGGTCCGCACGAGGATGACCGGTTCTGGATCGAGCAGCTTGCGGCGGACGGCGGCAAGTACGGGATGCAGGCCGAAACCTTCGAGCCGGATCGCTGGCTGGTCGACGGCGATACCGTCACCGTCGGCGAGGCGACGCTCGACGTGATTCACTGTCCGGGGCATACCCCGGGGCACGTGGTGTTCCACTATCCCGAGGGCCATCTGGCGATCGTCGGCGACGTGCTGTTTGCCGGATCGATCGGCCGGACCGATTTCCCGCGCGGCAATCACCAGCAGCTGATCGATTCGATCACCCAGAAGCTGTGGCCGCTGGGCAACGACGTGACCTTCATTCCCGGCCATGGGCCAACCAGCACATTCGGCCGGGAACGACAGGTCAACGCCTATGTCAGCGACTATGCGCTGAGCTGAGTTACACTATTTGCAGCACGATCAGCACGGCGACGATCGCCAGCTCCCACGAGATCCACAGCATCATCGCGATGGTGCCGATGATCGTGAGTACGCTGGTGAGCAGCACGCTGATGGACTGCTGCAGGCTCTGGGCGACGTTGTCGATGTCGTTGGTGACGCGGCTGAGCACGTCGCCGCGGGCCTGCTGCACGTCTCCGCGGGCCAATGCGATCTGTGCGCGCAACAGATGCAGCGCACGTTCAGCAGCCGGGTCGCGCGGGCTGGCCTGCACCATCAGCGCCAGCGCCTGATGGCCGCAGCGGAAGTCTACCGGCTTCGTCGCAATCAGGATTGGCAGCCGCCCGCCCGCGGCGATCATGCCGCCCCGCGCAGTGCGCGCACCAGCGCAGCCGCCCGATCAACGGGAACATCGCCCGCGATCCGCACGACCACATCCGCACCCAGCTCCACAGTCATCATGCCGACCGCATCCGAGCTTACATCAACCGACGCCCCGCAAATGGGGGCAGGTTCCGCTTCGCAAACCACCGCCAAAGGCACAAACATCGGCTCGGGTCCTTGCGGCGCAGGAAGACCCGCCAGGATCTCGGCAGGCACAGCCAGCAGACCCTGACGGGCATGACGGCGCCAGTCGGAAAGCTGGTGCGGGATAAGGCCATGGCG